>CAYOBD010000013.1:9401-16427 GCA_964402005.1 uncultured Eggerthellaceae bacterium | reverse complement strand
GCGACTTGTAGGGCGAGACTCCCTGTATCTTTTCAAACATGGCATTGAGTACAGGGAATACCTCTACCTGCGTGATGCGATTATGGCGCGCCTGGCGCCCGACAAGGCTGAACTCGAAATCGTACCCGAGGTATCGCGCGCTGGCGGCGGCGCTCTGCCGATGTGCGACATCGCCACCTATGCGGTCAAAGTGCGCTTTCTTGCGGGCAACGCCCAGGATTGCGAACGTTTCCTGGTGCAGGATAGCCCCGTGACCGTAATTGCGCGCATCCACGAGGAAGCGGTTCTGTTCGATGCGCGCACCATACTCGATGAGACGGAGATCGAGGCCATCGCCGTAGGCCTGGCGCTGTACTTCGAGCGCGTATAGTTTTGGTTGCTAAGAGGATAGGGCGCTTGGCCTATGGTGGGGCTTGCTCATGGCAAGGCCATAGGTCGAATGCCGCAGCCCCTTTGGTTCATGAGTTATAGGGAGGTCGTATGGCCGATCAGATACAACCCAATCTGGTTTTGGGAACGGCGGGTCATATCGACCATGGGAAGTCATCGCTCATTCTGGCGCTGACCGGCACCGATCCCGACCGTCTTGTCGAGGAGAAGAAGCGCGGCATAACCATCGAGCTCGGTTTTGCAAAGCTCGATTTGGGCGACGGGCGCAGCATGGGCGTAGTGGATGTGCCCGGCCATGAGCGGTTCGTGCGTCAGATGATCGCGGGCGCCACAGGCATCGATGTTGCCCTGCTTGTAATCGCTGCCGACGACGGTGTCATGCCGCAGACGCGTGAGCATGTGGCGGTGCTTCAGACGCTCGGCATCCCAACCTGCGTTGTCGCGTTGACGAAGATCGATCTGTGCGACCCCGAATGGGTTGAGCTTGTGACCGAGGAGGTAGGGTCGTTTCTGGCGGGGACGCCTTACGCGGATGCGCCTATCGTGCCGGCATCCAGCCGAACGGGAGAGGGCGTCGAGGATGTGCGCGCCGCCATTGCTCGGGCAAGCAAGGACGCCGCGGCCCTGCATCGCGAGGCGGCCATGCGCCAGCCGGTCGACCGTGTGTTCACGATCAAGGGGGCGGGCACCGTCATCACGGGGACGCTCTGGAGCGGAACGGTCAGCCCAGGCGATACGGTCGAGATTCTGCCGCAGAAGCGTCGGTGCCGCGTGCGTTCGGTGCAGATGCATGACAAACCTGTGGATACGGCGCTAGCAGGCAATCGTGTGGCGCTGAATCTCGTCGATGTGAAAACCGACGAAATCGCACCGGGCGATTTCCTTGCGGCTCCGGACCTGATCGAGCCGACGATGCGGTTCGATGCGTATTTCACGTATCTCGATACGGCAAAAAGCGGAAAGCCCCTTGAAAGCGGTGCACGCATGCATGTGGCGCACGGCACGAAAGAAGTGCTCGGTCGCGTGCGCTTCGCCGATGGTTTGGAGAAGCTCTCGCCCGGCCAGAGTACCATTGCGCAGATCCGCCTGGAGACGCCGCTGCCGGTGTCTCTCGGCGACCGTTTCATCGTGCGCACGTACTCGCCGGTATATGTTGCGGGTGGCGGGATGGTGCTGCAGGCCCATCCGCGTTCGCGCACCAATCTCCGCGATGAGAGGCCAATGCTCGAGGCGCTCGTGCAGAGCGACCGCCAAGAAGCGGTGAAATGCCTGCTTGCAAACAGCTACGAGCCTATTACTGCGACCAGTCTCGCCCATCAGTTCGGAATCGGCGTCGATGCCGCCCGCATGCTGCTGCAAACCGAGGTCGAGCAGCATCGTGCATGCGTGGTGGGGGAGTCGTGGTTTGCGACGCAATCGCTGCTGCGCCGAAGCGTGAGCGCTATCGAGAAGGATTTGCTGACGTTCCATGCCGACAATACGGGCAAGGCGGGCCTTCCCAAAGAAGAGTTGCGCCAGCGGTGTCTGCCGCATCTCGATGCGGCGTGCTTCGATGCCGTGCTCGCTGAGGCCGTGAAAGCGAAAGCTGCTGTAGTGGCTGGCGGGCTCGTGGGGCATCCGACCGCACAAGGTGCGGTCCGGCAGGTCGAAGACGATGCCGCGAGCGCGCTGTCTGCTGCGCTGGCCGCGCACGGCTTGACGCCGCCGCCTCTGACCGAGTTGGCTGCCGAGACGGGCATCGACGTCTCACTTGCCCGTCGCGTGTTGGCGCGCCTGCGCGAGGAGGGGGCGGTTTATCGCGCCACGACCGAGCTGTTCAACGACGGTCCATCTGTTGCGGCTTGCAAGCAGGCTATCGCCGATTTGCTGAATAGCGGCGGCGAAGGCACGATTGCCGGCATGAAAGACGCAATGGGCGGTATCAGCCGCAAGTACGCCGTGCCTCTGCTCGAGGCGTTCGATGCCGAGGGTTTCACCGTACGCGAAGGCGACGTGCGCGTTTTGCGTTGAGGCTAGGATGCGCGGTGCAGCCGAAGGATGGGTTCTGCATAGCCGAGAGTTGTTGTTGTCAAAGTGAAGGCGCTATATTACAATTGCTAATCGCGATTAGTTATTAAACTTGTCGTATGATTGGTGTCATGCGGAGACGGATGGGTCCTGGTGGGTCCCGCGGCCTTCAAAGCCGTTGTGAGGCGAGCAGACGTCTCGGGTGTGTTCGATTCGCACACGTCTCCGCCATTTTCTCCTGATAACAACCGGTAATGCGCATAATCGGCTATGCATGTCACAGTAACGCGCCATTTCTGTTCGCTCTGGTAGAATGCGTCTGCCGAGGAAGGAGAAGGTGCGTGAAAGCCAAAGGGCCCATATTGCTGCTGATAACCGCCATACTATGGGGTATGGCGTTCGTCGCGCAGACGTCGGCGGCGGATAACGTGGGGCCGTTTACGTTCAATGCGTCACGCAACTTTATCGGTGCGCTGTTCCTGACGGGCGTCATTGCGATGCGCAAGCGCATGGGGCAGGACAAGGCGCCGTTGGCGGCGGGTGCGCGAGGTGCCGAAACCGAACATGCCGGCTATACCCGTCGTACGCTCATCATCGCGGGCGCGCTGTGCGGCATAGCGCTGTGCGTTGCATCGTACCTGCAGCAGGCGGGTATCACCGCCTATCCGCCCGAAGCAGCGGCGTCGAGCCGTTCCGGCTTCGTTACGGCCACTTACATGGTTATGGTGGCGGTGATGATGGTCTTTGCGGGCAAGCGGCCGCATCCGCTCGTGTTCGTCGCCGTGGCTGTGGCGATGCTCGGCATGTACCTGCTCTGTGTGCCCGATGGGCTCGGCAGCGTGTACGTAGGCGATTGGCTCGTTCTGGCAAGCGCACTGGGATATGCGATTCATATCTTGATCATCGATCGCTACACGCGCATGGATGGCGTGCGCCTGTCGCGCGTGCAGCTGTTAGTGGCGGGTGGCATCTCGCTTATCTGTGCCCTAATATTCGAACATCCACAGATGGCGGCTGTGTTGGCGGCGCTCGTGCCCATCCTGTATGCGGGCATCTGCTCGGATGGCATCGCATACACGTTGCAGATTATCGCGCAGAAGACGACTGAGGCGACCGTCGCCTCCATCATCATGAGCCTAGAGTCGGTGTTCGCCGCCATCGGCGGTTGGCTGATTCTGTCCGAGAGCCTCACGCCAGTCGAACTCGGAGGCTGCGCCCTCGTGTTCGCCGCCGTTCTGCTCTCGCAGGTTCCGGAGTTCTTGGAGGCTCGCAAGAAAGAGGCTGCGTCCCGATAACTGATGCTGCTTTATTGACAGCAGGCGGCAGCTTTCGCTTAGGGAAATACGCGATTGCGGCCTTCGGTTGCTCGCGGTGGATCGAGAGCCGATCGAAGAAGAACGTCTATAGAGAGAATGGAATGCGATAATGGGCACCGGAAGGTAAATCCGGCCATTTGAAGTCGAAAATGAGCTTCGAAGACCTGGGCTTGAAATTCCAAGGGAAGGCTAGCGGGCTATGAGGGAGGCAACCGTCAGCCAAGCAACCGGCGTGGACTGGTGCGTGCTCACCGTCTCCGGCGATATGCTCGAGCGGGTCGACGAAGCACGATCGAACGAGGAAGCGATCCGGTCTCTTTGCGGGCTCGATTCCGAACAGCTGCTACGCTCCATAATGACCGACGGGGTGAGCGCGGCGAGCGATATGGCCGCCGATGCGCTCATCGATGGCGAAGATCTGTTCAAACGCTGCTTCGACCTTAGAGGAGAACCGCTTGATGAAGCTCGCGCGCGTCGCGACATGCGCGAGCGCATCCGCGTGCTCCAAAGGATCGAGCGCTGCGGAAGCGCCATCCCCCACACGCTCGACGACGTGCTCGACCTGTGGTCTGAGGCTACGCGTGGGGAGGTACCCCTCTATGCCGAGTGCGAGATTGCGCAGTTCCGTAAGGCACGGGTGCCCTTCGGACACAGGGGTAATCCCTTCGAGCCCGTCGCACCACCTGCGGGATATGAGACCGTGGAGGCAGGCCGCATCCCCGAACAGACACAGGCTCTGCTTGCGTTCTTGGCCCGTACCGACCTGCCCTGCGAGATCGTGGCCGCTGCATCGCATTTCCTCTGCGGGCATATCCACCCTTTTGCAGACGGCAACGGCCGCCTTTCGCGCATGCTTTTGTGCATTCTGCTATCGGGTAGCTACTCCCTTGCCACCGTTCTGGCGTTCCTGCGCAGGCTGCAGGCTGACCGTGGCACCATAAGCTTTGCCATGGCGCGTACCGTGCGGACGCGAAGCGATCTTGGGAAAACGGTGCATTTGTTTCTGAGAATCCTCTGCGCTGCACAGCGCGACCTTCTGCCTGCAAAGCCCGGTTTCGCGCATCTGCCCTTGCGTCTCGTGCGGACCCGGAAGCTCGAGCTCATCGCGGCGCGCAAGCCGGGTCGCGAGGTGTACCGCGCTGCCGACGGCCGCATCGTGAAGATGCTGGCGAAAGGAGAGCGGCTCAGCCGCGCGTGCGCGGTGTACGAAGCCATCTCGGCGGCCTGCGAGGCGGGTGCGACTATCGTGCGGCCCGACGAGCTTGTGCGTACCGAAAACGGCTACGCAATGGTTTTCGAGTGCGCGAATGGCTCATCACTTGCGGAGCTTGTCGCTCAGGGGCGGGTGTCTCCTGAGAAAGCTGGGGCGATGATTGCGCGGTGCCTGCTCGGGCTGCATGCGCTCCGGGGTGACAAAGCCCGCATGCGGGATGTACGCGAACCCTTCCTGGGCATGGTCGAGGACGTTTCGTCCTTGCTTTCAGTGTCGACGGCCGAGGCGCTGCGAAGCACCATTGCGGGCATTCCTGCGACTGCGACAATCATCCACGGCGACGTGCATATGGGAAATGTGATCATGGGCGCAGACGGCACGCCCATGTTGATCGATGCAGACACCGTCAGCATGGGCGCGCCCGTGTTCGAATTGGCGTGCGCATACAGCGCCATGGTCTGCGAGGCCGTAGTCAATTCAACGCGCGCTGAAGAGTTCCACGGCATGCCGGCGGAGACCGCGGGTGTCGTCTGGGAATCCCTTCTGAGGTGCTACTGCGCTGGGTCGGGTATGGCGCAATCTGAGGAAATGGATCGGCAGATACAGGTTATCGCATGGCTGCTCGTCCTCAACCGCCTGAATGCAGTCGGCTGGGGTGAAGAACCGTTCGGCGAGGTTGTTCTCCGAACCCTCCAGGCAATCGGCCGCCTTGCGAAAGCGCTTGGCACTGCGCCGTCGCATTCGTAGCGCCGCATGTTCGCTATGCCGTTACGACCAGGCGTTCGAATCCTTGGGGCAATAGTCGCAGTCGTTGCTCCACGCGCTTTCGGCGGAAATGGCATCGAGCTCCTCGTCCGTGAGCTCGACGCCTAGCTTGCTCGTGAGGGCGAGCATTTCCCCAGGGGTCTTGCATTCCTTCGCCATCTGCTTCTGCTCCTCGGTGAGGCCCTCGTAGATGCTTTCCAGCGACATCTCCGCTCCTTTGCTTGCGATCGGTATCGCCCTACTCGATGCTGAAGACGGTATTGTAGCTGGTTATCTCCAGCGCTTCGCTCGATGATTCGCCCGGGACACGGTTAAGCTCCTGCTGGTCGAGATTCTGCACGTCTGTTGCAATGCCGTGCTTCTCTCCCATGACTCTTTTCGCGCCGCATGATTTGCGGTTCAATAATCCCTCTTCGTTGTGGCCGTCGCCATTATACGATGATGCAAATGCTGTTATTGCAACAGCTGGAATTCGGATAACGCTGGCTGCTCGAAGTTTCGCGAATGCCCATCATGGTGCCGCGAAAAGCTCGCCTCGCAGCCGGGCAACGGCGAATGCGCAGAGTTGATCGACGGCAACGAATTGCTCAAGCGCAAGAAATTTAGCTCTTCCATTCCCAAATAGCGTGTGATGCGGCTCTAGCTGCTGCTCGGCTGAATCGCTTTCTGGGCTCTCGGGCCGAGTGGCTGGAAGCCGAGCTCCTCCTGCAACATGATGATGAAGGGTATGGTGAACCCGATAGGGAATAGCGCGCCGTTGCCGACGACGACCATGGCGAACAGCATGACGTCCACTTCGGGGTAATACCATTGCACGGCAGGCGAGATGATGAGCGACTGCAGACACGCGCAAGCGATTACGGTCACAACGAATAGTCCGATTGTGCGGCCCCTGCGCAGCTCGAAAGGCTTCTTGCGCAGTTTTGTCCAGAACAGATGCATGAGAAACGGGTAGACGAAGTTAGCGATGAAGCCTGCGATGGAAGACCATCGCAGGCTGTCGGAGGCAATATCGCCGATCAGGTTACCGACTGCGTTTGCGAGGCAGCCGGGAATGCCGAAGAAAATGCCGTAGACGGGCATCAGCATGGTGGCGGGCCTGATGTCTGCGAATCCGGGTATGACCTCGATTCCGACTCCCGTTTTATCAGGGTGTGATGAAATGAAGCATGGCCAGGAACAGGTACATGCCGAGCAGACCGAAGGCGACTGCATCGATGACGCCACGCGGTGCGCGTCGCAAAGCCGTGTCCATGAGCGGGTAGACCCCCCACACGATAAGCGTGGCAGCAATGCTGTACACGAGCGAGTTCTGCAAGCACACCTGCCCCATGA
>CAYOBD010000013.1:0-9391 GCA_964402005.1 uncultured Eggerthellaceae bacterium | reverse complement strand
AGCTCGTAGTTCTGGTTTGCCACCATGCCGGTCGAGAAGTCGATGAGCGTGCACACTGCCATGTTCAGCAGGAAGCTCAGGAAGATGGCAAGCACAATGCGATTGCCGGTCTTCTTGTAGAGCCAGCGTGCGACAGGATGCAGAATGATTACGACGGCCACGAGCGCTGTGCCCTCCGCGCTGAACGGGTACAGCCATTGACTCCAGAGCATGGTGTTGGTGGGATCGTAGCCGCCCATGAACACGCCGGCGACGATCAGCTGGCAGAACAGAATCTCGGCCCAATGACCCACGAGTGAGAACACGACGAAGTAGATGAGCAGATCGCGCCAGAAGATCCATGTGCGGATGCGTTCCTTCAGCGGCTTATCCCAACTGTGGCTTCCCTTCGGCGCATGCACCATATCGGCTTGCGTCCACAACTCGCGGCGCGCTTTGTGCGAGAAGATCAGATATACGGATACCGCGATGGCGCCCAAGTATTCGACGGCCATGAGCGCGATGGTGGCGATATGGCCGATATAGGTTTCCAGCTCGCCGTAGGCGCCGAATGCTGCATGGTCGACGCCGGAAAGCGCCGCACAAACGAGCGCTGTGATCGGTCCCACCACGCGGGCGCTGCGCGCGCGTCGCGACATGAGCCACAGCGTGGCAGCTCCGCCGGCCATAAGAATGAGGATGCGCAGCAAACTGATGTCGTAGGTGAACATGTCGCGGGGGCAGATTGCGCCAAATACGAGGTAAAGTACCATGACCAGCGCGAAGTATATTTCGCAAAGCCTCAAACCTATTCCACCCGGCAAGAGCTTTCCTGGTTTAGGCGGCTCTTCCGGCATCCGCTCGATTTCTTCGATTCTCATTGGCGCTTCCTGCGTGTTCTCGTCCTTGTCGCCTCCAGCTGTGCTGCAGGCGGTTACGGTAATGGTACCGTGTTCGCCTTTGAGCCGTCCCGCGAACGTGGGTTCAACATCATCCTGTTACCTGAAAGTTCCTGCTACTTCTTTTTCCCAATCGCGATGGCCACGATGGCGCAGACGGCCAACAGGAACGGATAGAACAAAAACGGGATGATCTCGAACGGCGCCACCGCCATTCCCGCAGCTGCAGCGCCGGCGCTTGCATAGAGCAGTTGCGCGCCGTAGGGGATGATGCCCTGCATAACCGAGGCGAAGATGTCAATCAGGCTGGCTGCGCGCTTCGGGCTGATGTCGTATTCTTCGGCGATGTCGCGTACAATCGGGCCGGCCATGACGATGGCCACCGTGTTGTTCGCAGTGCTCGCATCGACGAGCAGCGTGAGTATGGCGATGCCGCCCTCGGCACCCTTGCGGCTCTTCACGCGGTTATGGATCAGATTCAGGATGAAGTGGATGCCGCCGTTATCCTTCACCAAGCCGATGATGCCGGCGCAGATCAGGCTGATTACGGTGATGTCGTACATGTTCATGATGCCGCCGCTGCCAGTGGGGCCGCTGCCGATCACGGATGCGATGGCGGCCGGCTCGATCGTGCCGAGTGCTACGCCTACGATGATGGAGAGTACGGTGCCGCCCACGAGCACGGCAAACACGTTCACGCCGATCAGCGCTGCCACAAGAACGGCAACATAGGGAAGCACCTGCCACAGGTTGTAATCGAGCGAGCCTTCGATGCTGTAGTTGCTTCCCAAGCCTATGATTAAGAAGACGACGAATGCTGCGATGGCGGCTGGCAGCGCTATCTTGAAGTTCTCGCGGAACTTGTCCTTCATCTCGCAGCCTTGCGTGCGCGTTGCCGCGATGGTTGTGTCCGAGATGATGGACAGGTTGTCTCCGAACATGGCCCCGCCTACAACTGCGCCCAGGCACAGAGGGCCGGCGAGCCCGGTTTTAAGCGCGATGCCGATGGCGATGGGCGCAAGCGCCGCGATGGTGCCCACGCTCGTGCCCATGGAAAGCGAGATGAAGCAGGCAATCAGGAACAAGCCCGGCAGTACAATGCCGCTCGGAAGCACGGAAAGCGCGAAATTCACGGTGCTCTCCACACCGCCTGCTGCGCTGACCGCGCCGGTGAATGCACCTGCCAGCACGAACACCAGGCACATGATCATGACGTTGGACTGCCCCATGCTGGAAACCACGCTCTCCAGCTTTTCGTTGAAGCCGCGCTTGGGGTTCTGCAGAAACGCTACCGTAAGCGCTACGAGAAACGCCACCACGGCTGGCATGGCATAGAAGTCGTTGAGTATGACGCCGCTGCCGATGAACAGTACGAGGAATACGGCTACGGGTAGAAGTCCCGATACCTTGCCCTGCACGGGATTTGTTGCGATCGCGAGCTTGTCTACGGGTTCGTTGTCGAGCCCTCCTTCTGCGGTGGGCGGAATCGTTTTGTTCGGTTCGGTTTTCTGGTCCATGGCTGTTCCTTAGCTCGAAGAATGCGAGACGCCATTATAGTGAAAAATTGCCACCACATGGACGTTTCGTATGACTTCCGATTCATAGACATGCTCATCGGGCTATAATCCTTAGCTGCGACTGGCTGCCTAGCTGGCCTTTGGGATGACGCTGAGGCGGTTTGCCATGCAAGGGGTGGGAATATGGCCGTAGATTTTCAGAGCTTTGTCGATAGGTGCGCGATGTCTTGCTCGGTGGTCTCCGTCGAAAAAACGGCGGATGGACGCTGCGGGGAGATCAGGATCGTGTGCGCCAACAAGAAGTATCGCGACGAAATGGGTCCCGCCTTCCATGACAA
Organism: uncultured Eggerthellaceae bacterium; assembly: GCA_964402005.1. Taxonomy (GTDB): domain Bacteria; phylum Actinomycetota; class Coriobacteriia; order Coriobacteriales; family Eggerthellaceae; genus CAYOBD01. The sequence continues at coordinate 6,658 of CAYOBD010000013.1, read as the reverse complement.
CATGTTGTATCAGGAGCTTGTTCCGCAGGAGCCGACGTTCGAAAACTTCTGTTTCCGCTGCGCCATCATGGGCCAGCGCGTACATGGCTACCTGTATACGGAAGCCCATGGGGCATGGACCGACATGACGCTGCTCCCATTGGTTCGCGAGCCCGGCGGTTTAGGCTATTGCCTGTTCATGATCGAAGTGACCGAAAGCCAGGACACCGAGCGTATGGCATCGGTGTCTATGGACACGACCATTGCGGCGGTTAAGGCCTCGATTGCGCTTGCAGGTGCGGAAAACCTGCACGAAGGAGTCAAGTCGATCCTCGAAGACATTCTGGCCCTGACAGGCGGTTTCTCCGCTCGCATCATGCTGATTGACCATGAGCACGAAGCGTCTACGAATTTCTGCGAGGTGTTTGCGAAGGGCGCATTAGATGGTGCCAAGGCGGTCGAGGTGGCGGTACCGTACGCGTTGATGCGCTCATGGGAGGATATGCTTGGTTTTACTACCGAGATCATCCTTGAAGACGAGCACGATATGGAGCAAATCGCGCGTTACAACCCAGAATGGGCCGCATCTCTGCGCTCGTTCGGCGTGCACAGCATGATTCTGGTACCGCTGCGTCAAGGACGCAAAATCATCGGCTTTATGTATGTGACCAATTTCAATACGGACAAGCTGATGGAAATAAAGGAGCTGCTCGAGCTAATCGCGTTCCTGCTGAGCTCCCAGATCGCAAACTATCTGCTGATGAAAAGGCTCGAGCGCATGAGCAACGTGGATGGTCTGACCGGCCTGCTCAACCGCCATGCCATGCTGGATCGCATACACTCGATGGAGGAGGGGCACCCGTTCGGTGTGATCAACATCGATTTGAATGGATTGAAATACGTAAACGACAACGAGGGCCATGATGCGGGCGATCGGCTGCTCGTGCAAGCGGCTGAAGTGATGAAGAAGATTTTCCGCGGTGAAGATCTGTTCCGAACCGGCGGCGACGAGTTCATCGTGATTGCGACCGATATCGAGCGCGAGGTGTTCGAGCGCAAAGCCGAGCGCCTGCGTGCCGACGCGGCGAAGAACGAGATTGTCAACTTCGCAACAGGTGCGTTCTGGTCGGATGGCAGCACGGACATCCATACTGCGTTTGCGCATGCCGATGAGCTGATGTACGCCGACAAAGATGCGTTCTACAAGGAACATCCTGAATTCGATCGCAGGTAAATGCTAAACGGAAACAAGAGGAGGGCGCCATCGCGACGCCCTCCGGATCGTTCGGTTTTGCGAGTTTAATTATGCACCATTCACGATTTTGTCCCACAGGGCGTCGAATGATCCGCCTGTTTCCATCTGCAGGATCTCGTCAGCCATGCCAGAGCCGACTGCTTCTTTGCTGAAGATGGTGAACAAAGCAGTGCTTTCGGTGTAAGGCGTGATGACTACGAAGTACTCCTTCATGGACGGGCCGTAGACGATGGCGATGCCGGATCCATCCTCGTCGAACCAGCTCTGCTCGATCACGCACTTGGCATTGCCGGAAAGCGCCGCTTTCGCATCCGGGTAGCCGGCGACGACGCTGTACGCGTAAGCGGCGATGCAGCCGCCCTTCTCATTCATCTCGTTGTAGGTGTCGAGCGTGTAGGCGCCTGTCTCCTTGATGGCCCTGAATGCGGCGCCGTCAAATTCGCGCGTCCACGTGTTGTCCATCTCGTATTCCCAGGTGTATTGCTGTTGGTCGAGCAGCGTCGCCACTTGCCAGCCTTTGAGCTCGGTCAAGGCATACAGGGTGATGTTGCCGTGCTCATCGATGCACTCGTCCACGAAGTCGAAGTCCTCGTTGCCGGTTGGTGCGGTTGCGGGAGCGGAGGTGTCGGTGGGGGCAGGTGCCGGAGCCGGAGCCGGGACGGATGCGGAGGTGTCTGCGGGCGTGGGGGCTGAACTGGACGTTTCCACCGGTTCGGACGTGGCGGGTTCCGCCGTGCCGCCGCCCGACGGGCTGCATGCTGCCAGCCCGAGCGCAAGCAGGGCTGCTGCTGCGCAAATCGTAAGGGTTCTGAAGCGTTTCATCGGATACCTCCTCATATCTGATACATTGAACATGCGTTGCCATTATCCCACACATGCAGTGGGGCAGGCTATCGGGGAGAAGCAAATGGGTCGTTGGGGATCGCCCTTTTCGGCTCATCTATCAATGGGTCGCAGAACAGGACTGCGGCTCGTGCATGACGACAGGAGAAGTGCGTGGCCGGCGGTGCAGCACATGAGTGGACCGACGAGATCAAGGGCCTGACCTCCGCAGAGGTGGAGGCGGCCTGCGCTGCGGGCGCCGTTAACGTCGATGCAGGAACCAAGACGCGCTCCGTAGGGCAGATCCTGCGCGAGAATATCTGCACGCTGTTCAATTTGGTGAACGTGATCCTGTTTGCGTTCGTGCTATTCACCGGCTCGCTCAAAAACGGTCTGTTCATGATTGTCATCACATGCAACACGGCCATCGGCATCATCCAGGAGATACGGTCCAAGCAGATCACCGATCAGCTGTCGATTGTGGCGAGCTCGAAAGCGCGCGTCATTCGAAATGGGGCCTACGAGCACATAGCGCTCGACGAGATCGTGCGCGGTGATTGCATCGTATTGGGGCGGGGCGACCAGATCCCGTGCGATTCCACGGTCATCGCGGGCACAGCAAAAGTCGACGAAAGCCTGTTGACGGGCGAGAGCGATCTGATACCGAAAAGCGAGGGATCAACGCTGATGAGCGGGTCATTCGTGAATTCGGGCCAGATCGTGGCGCGTGTGGATCATGTAGGTGCAGAAAACTATGCGGCCAAGATCTCGGCTGAGGCCAAGGCCCACAAAGAGATCAACTCCGAGATCATGACCAGCATGAATAACATCATCAAGTTCGTCAGCTGCATCATCTTCCCCGTGGGAGTGGCGCTGTTTGCAAGCATGCACATCTGGGGCGGCGTCGAGCTCAACGAAGCGATCCTGTCTGCCGTCGCGGCGCTCGTGGGCATGGTGCCCGAAGGCCTGATTCTGCTGACATCGACAGTGCTCGCGCTTGCGGTCATCCGCCTCGCGCAGCACAAGGTGCTCGTGCAGCAGCTGTTCTGCATCGAGACCCTTGCGCATGTGGACACGCTCTGTCTGGATAAGACCGGCACGATAACGTCAGGCGCGATGGAGGTAGACCAGATCGTTCCGCTTGCGGCAGAGGAAACCGCCCTTTCAGTCGAGCAGCTCATAGGTGCGCTTGCATCCATCGCCGCTTCCGATCCCGATCCCAATGAGACGGGGCAGGCTCTCATCGCGTATGGCGACGCTCAGGGCGTAAAACCTGTGCGTGCAATCGGCGCCGTTCCGTTCTCGTCCGATCGCAAGTGGTCGGGCGCAACGCTGGAAACGGGCGAAAGCTATGTGATGGGCGCCGGGCAATTCGTGCTCGGTGCGGGTTTTGCTGCGATAGCCGACCGGGTGGCCGAGCTTGTCGAACATGCGCGCGTGATGGTACTTGCGCGCGTCGATGGCTTCGACGGCGAGGCGATGGTGGGCGTTCCCGAGCCGCTTGCGCTCGTGACGATCCGCGACCAAATCCGCTCGTCGGCCGCCGAGACAATCGCGTATTTCTGCCGCCAGGGTGTCGATGTAAAGGTGATTTCGGGCGATGACCCGCGCACCGTATCAGGTATCGCTGCGCAGGTGGGCGTGCCGGGCGCCGAACGTTTCATCGATGCAAGCGAGCTTGATACCGACGAGAAGATTGCCGCCGCGGTGGGCGAGTACAGCATCTTCGGCCGCGTGAAGCCCGAGCAGAAGAAGGCGTTTGTCGTGGCATTGCAGGAGGCGGGCCATACTGTGGCCATGACAGGCGATGGCGTGAACGACACGCTCGCGCTTAAGCAGGCCGACTGCTCGGTTGCGATGGCCGCCGGCTCCGATGCGGCGCGCAACGTGGCGCAGCTTGTGCTCGTGGATAACGATTTCGCGAGTATGCCCGAAGTCGTAGCCGAAGGGCGCCGCTCGATTAACAATCTCCAGCGGTCGGCATCCCTGTTCCTGATCAAGACGTTGTTCTCGATGGTTTTGGCAGTGGCGTTCATCTTCCTGCCGTGGCAGTATCCCTACCAGCCCATTCAAATGACGCTGGTGAGCGCATTTACAATCGGCATTCCGTCGTTCGTGCTCGCCCTTGAGCCTAACCGCGATCGCATCAAGGGGCATTTCCTGGAGAACGTGTTCGTTAAATCCATCCCAGGGTCCGTGACGGTCATTTTGATGGTGCTTGCTGTGAATATCTGGGGATACGTGGGCCTCGGGCTGAATTACGGCCAGGTGTCGACCTTGTGCGTGCTGCTGACGGCGTGGGTGGGCGTGAACCTGATCTTCCGCATCTCGATGCCGTTTACGCCGATTCGCATCGCACTTATCATCTTCGTGATCGTGGGGTGTATTGCCGGCGCGGCGCTGTTCCCCAGTTTGTTCTCCATCAGCATGTTCACCGACGAGATGTGGCCTGTGCTCGGCATCGTTGGTATATCTGCCGTGGTTGTGTTCAACGTCCTCTACACGCTGTTCGACCGCTGGCATGCTAAGCGTCAAGCGCAGTTGGTGTAAAGCTCCATTGGCGCGCTTTGGCATCTTGGTGAAGCAACACGTCAAACGCAATCGGATGAAGTAATAAACCGGATGTGCTCAGACGAGGTGGCAATCCAAACGCAATCGGATGAAGTAGCAATCCAAGCGCAATCGGATGAGGCAGCAAGCCAAACGCAGCCAAAGGTTGCTATATAGTATCGACAGAGCATCGAAAGACTACTGTTTGGATCGTACAACGAAAGGAACGCTCATGGCACACTACAAAAGGATCTTTGCAGCACTCGACAACGGCGATACCCAGCTTATGGTTGCACGTCGCGCCCTGTCCTTCGCTCGCGATAGCAATGCAGAAGTGCTTTTCGCGCATGCCATAGAAAAAGCTGGCCTGGAAATGGGCAATGTCGACATTGATTCAGTTGTTGCCAAATGCAAGCAGGCTAGCGAAGAAGCGCTTGAGAGCAATCTGGGGAGCGAGATTCACGACGAGCGCATTCCTTCCGTCAAGGTCGAGGTCAGAGCCGGGACTATTACCGAGACTTTGGGCGAGATCGCCAAGGAGTACAAGCCCGATCTGGTTGTATGCGGCGTCCGCGGCTTGTCGAATATCAAATATGCATTTGTCGGCAGCGTTTCTACGTACCTGATTCGCCATATGGAGTGCGACGTCCTCGTCGTGCGCCCGGACGCGGCCGACGCGGCCGAGTAATCCGATTCTGGAATCGCTGCAGCGGATGGCTCAAAGCCGCAGCAGGTCTGCGCCATTGCGAAATCGCTGCAATGGATGGTACAAAGCTGTAGCAGGTCTGTACCATTGTGCGGCCAAAGGGGCTGTCCCCTTTGGCCGCGTTCCTGTTTTGAGGTTAGTGCTTCAGCAGCGTGTTCAGATAGCGGGCGAGATCTTCGTCGAGGAACTCGCCGCGCGGGCCCTCTTTCGATCCGTTGGGCGTGTTGCTGCCGATGACTTCGATATGAACTACTTTGCGATTGCGGACGTCGAATATGACGGCGATTGTCGTGACGCTCACGCGGTCGGCGCCGCCCACGTAGTAGTTCTCCCGCACTTCTGTGTCGATGGCGTCGTATGCGATCAGATAGTCGCATTCGGCGAGGCTGTTGGCGAATGCATCATAGTCTACGCCGTCCATCAATGTTTCGTAGGAATCGCCCAGATAGATGAGCGTGCTTTCGGCTTTGCCGTATTGGTTGGGCCTGAAAAGGGGCAATGCATTGCCCGCTGCATCTTCCTCGGCAAGTGAATCGAGATAGGCGACATGCGGCGCATTTCCCGCTTCTCCTGTGTTGCTGCAGATGATTACCTTGCCATCCAATGAGAAGTCGCCTTCAAGTGCTTGGCCTGCCTGAGCATCCTGATACACGATCTGGTCGCGGTTCTCGAATTCGAAAACGTCTTCGAAAAGCGCTGCATTATCGGCCACAGGCGCGATGACGCCCTCATCGGCTAATGCGGCAAGCGCGTCGCGTTCAAGACCGTTTGCCCAGTCCTTCGCCTGTGCGACGTTTTCCTCGGGTGAAAGGCTCGCTGGCGAACCGCCGGTACAAGAGCAAACGCCCGCACAGAGCGCAAAGGCGCATGCGGCGATGGCGGCTGCACCAGCGAACTTTTTTGGAATCACGATGCTGCTCCTTACACGACGTCGACGAGTTCAATCCAATAGGCGAGGCTCTTACCGGCGAGCATGTGGTTGAAATCGATGGTGAGTTCGTAGTCGGTTTCGGCAACGACGCGCACCGGCACCGTCTCGTGGGATACGGGATGCTCCCATGCCACAAGGTCGCCCACATGCAGGTCATCGCCGTCGACCAGGAATGAGCGCAGGTATTTCACGACACCTGCCGGGTCGTGGGCGCCGTAGGCCTTCTCGGGCGGAATGACCACATCGCGCTGCTCGCCGATCTCCATGTCGTAGATGGCTTCCTCAATGCCGCGCGGAACCTGCCCGGCGCCCAGGTCGATCCGCTCGGGCTCGCCTGTTGAGCAGTCATCGAAGACCTCGCCGCCCAGTTCGCCGCCCTTCCAGCGCACGAGTGCGGTTTTCCCCAGATACTCCT
>CAYOBD010000012.1:0-17234 GCA_964402005.1 uncultured Eggerthellaceae bacterium | reverse complement strand
GCATACCCAGACCCCGCGGTGTCTTCAAGGCAATTTCCAACGCAGCGCTGCAATCAAGGACGATCATCGCTCATCCCTCATTTCGCGTACAATCTGCACCGCATCGATCTCATATACAGAAGGAGGATAGTTCCGAGACGCAATACGGTCGAGCACCGCTTTGCGTCGTGCAACCCGCGCAGCCACTACCGCCTCATCCTCAACGTGTCGCGGATTGGGATAAGATCCGCGCGGCGGAACATAGGGATCGGCAGGCTGGAACCTAACCTGAACGGGCGGCTGGACATCCGCATTCGCCATCGCCTGCATGTCGTCGGCTGCGCATCCATTGCCTTCGGCATCCTCGGCATCCATGCGTCGTCGCTGCTCAAGGTATTGCATGACGATATACTTCGTCTGCTGCGTAATAGAGCGCCCGTTCGCCTTTGCTTCAGCTTTGATCTGGGCATATGCCTCATCGGAGAAATCCCGCACCTGAATCGCCGGCATCCTATCCCCCTTCCGCCGTTTACATGCGTCGATATTAATGCATTTTGCATCTATTTTCAATGCACTATCGAACAAGACATGAAGCAATCGCCGTTCGCTCCCCAACCTGCCAATTCCGTGATACCGTTTGCGCTGGATAAGAAGGGAGAGCATATGCCGTATATCAACGTGAATCTTTCCGCAAAGCTTACCGACGAACAGAAATCAACGCTAGCTGGTGCAGTCGCCCATGCGGTCACGGTGTTTTCCGGAAAACCGCGCCCGGAATTTTCTATGATCGACATCGAGGATGGGAAGTCCCTGTTCTTCTGCGGAGAACCGCTGAAAAATGGCGCTTATGTAAGCGTTGGGCTCCACGGGCAATTCGACTTATCCGAAAAGGACGCCTACACTGCCGCCGTAACAGAAGTGCTGCGCGAGCAGCTCGGCATCCAAGACACAGCCATCTACTTGACAATCTCCGAGTTTCCCACCTGGGGTGTTTTAGGCAAGCAGCAGACCGGGCGGGAATAGGCCATCGTCTCAAACGGTTTATCCTTTCGCAGACAGGAAAACCTTATGCGTTCTGCGGCATTCGGTAGCGGAGCAAGAAGGGCGTTCTGGCTTTGCTCTCCCTCATCTTCCTGACTGCAGGTTCTGCAGGCGCGGACGCACGATGCGACCGATGACGGCAACCGCAACCATCGCGGCTGCAATGCAGGCTCCAATGATGAAAACAGTGCCGTACGAACCGCCGTTTGCGAGCACGGCGCCCGACCAGAGCGGGCAGCAGAACTGCCCCAGGTTGACCAACATCGCGTTAGCGCCCATCAGCTTGCCCGACGTCTGCGGCGTAGCGATCCACGCCAGCCAATTCGCCACCAGCGGCAGCACGAAGGCGACGGCGGAATTCATAAGCAAGATGCCGACGAACGCCGCCCAGAGCGTCGTCGCAAACCCGATGAACAAGCATCCAATCGTCGTCATCGTGAACCCGATGCTCACAAGCCAGAAGCGCCCGATACGCCGCACAAGCGGGGCGTACAGAAGCGAGAACAGCACGTTCGCCAGCCCCGATGCGCCGAGGAACAAGCCGCTCATCGCCGTGCTGCCTCCGAGCTCCGTCACAACATAGGGAAGCTTCGATGGACCCAAAAACGTGACGAATTGGTTGAAGAACGCAAAAGTCAGGCACAGCGCCACAACGATGCCCGCACCAGCAGCTAAGTCAGAGAATAGGGATTTCTTCTTCGGAGCATCGGGTTGCGATGTACCTTCCGCAGGCGCCTCCTCAGACGAGGGCGGCTCTTTGTCGCCATGCGCCTTCCCGGCCGGCACGTACGCTTCACGTACGAACAGCAGCGCGCAGACGATCATCGGGATGCCGATTGCGTACACGAAAAACGGCACGCGCCATCCGAGCAGAGCCAAAAACCCGCCGACGGTCTCGAGCGTCAAGATGCTCACGCCGGCAGAAGCACTCTGCAGGCCCAGGACGCGCGTCTGCGTTTCGGGATCGTAGTAATCGGCGATGAGCGCCGTCGTGGCGGTCGATACCCCGGCGATGCCGATGCCCATGATGAAACGGCTGACCAGAAGCCACTCCAGGCTCGGCGCAATCAATCCGCCCAGTCCCGCCAACGTGAACAGCACAAGGGAACCCACAAGCGTCTTCGCCTTACCGATGCGATCTGCGAGCGCCCCTACGAAGAACCCGCTGATCGCAACCGCCAACGCAGGCAGTGATACAACGAAGGCAACCATTGTCTCCGGCGATTCGGGAAATGCCGCGCTAATCTGAGGGAGCGCAGGGGCAACAGCAGCACCGCCCATGCAGTTGAGCATGGACGCCATGAGCAGCGTGATCAGCGTACCCCGCGTCGGCTTGAAGCGTCGCGGCTCTTCCGCCGCACCCGCAGCATGTTGCGCAACTTGCGCCATGTCAGTCGTACTTCCTTTGAACGATTGCCAGCGCCTATCATTGTATGCGTCTTAAGGGAACACCGCCCTAGGAGATTGTCCGACGGATGTGCCAGGGGTCGGAGGTGCGGCAGGACGCGCCATGCAGGAACACCCCTGCACAGCAGGGGTGTTCCTATGAAAGTATGTCGTCTATTAAGCTATTCGCGGTTTGCACGACGGCGAACAATCGCGAAAGTCGCCGCACAGAGCGCAATCAGGGCCAGAATCCCGAACGCCAGCGTAGCAACGCCGGCAGCATCGCCGGTCTTGGGCGACATGCCAGACGTGCCTTTGGCGGAAGCCGCTGAGGCGCCGCTCTTCTGCTTGCCTGTCTTGTCGTCGTTCGGATCCGGTGTAGGCGTAGGCGTAGGCGAAGCCTTTTCGGCCACAGCAAACTCGACGGTCGCAGCATCGCCGTCGTCGAACAGAGCCGATACGGTGTGCTTGCCCTTCCCGAGTCCGTCCAGATAGCTCGGCTGCAGGGCGAGCACCACGCTGCCGCTCTTGGCAGTCCAGTTCGCCTTGCCCGACGCGTCCTTCTCGGAAACGGCCTTACCGTCGATCTCGATGCCAGCAAAGTGGCTGAAGGCCGTCTCGGGCTCTGTCGTGCGCTCGATCTTGAAGCCGAGTTCCTTGTTCGAGCCCTGCGTGTAGGTGCCGCCTGCGCCGGAGGTGAATACGTAGACGCCCTTCTCGACGGGTGCCTCAGTGATAGTGAAGTCGCCATTCGTCACAGACACCTCGTAGTTCGGGTTGGCAACGTATTCCGCCGTAATGACACCCTTATAGGTACCGGAAGCCTCGTCAGTTCCCACGCGAACATATTTGACCTCGCCGAGATCGCTCACGGAGGCAAGTCCTTCGATCTTGCCGGTGAAGGCCGGGTCGGCCTCGCCTGCCACCTTGGAGGCATCGTCTACCTTGATTGTCGCCTTTGCGGGTTCGATGGAAAGCCCGGCCTCGCCGAGCGCCTCGTTGGCGTAGTTCGGGTTGCTCGCGCGGACCTGGATGGTGCCGCTGTCAGCGACGTCGGTGGCCGCCAGGCTCGCGATGTCGGCCGTCCAGGCCTTGCCGTCCTTGCTGTACTCGATTGTCGTCTCGCCGGAAATCGCGTTGGTGGTCGCGGCGGCGAGCGCGTGGAGCTGGCCGTCGTACGTGAACGTTGCGCTGTCGAACGACGTTATCTCGAGCGAGAGCTTCGGATCCTGCTCGATGGTGAGCGAGCCGTTCTCGACCGAGATGTTGTAGTTGCCGGTCACGTCGGCCCCGTCGGCCGTGATAGCCACTTTGTCGGCTGCCGTGATCTCGCCAGGATGCTCGCCGACGTCGGTGCCCTTCGCCGAGAAGGCCACGTTGTGCTCATGCCCTTCGAGAAGGCCCTGAACCGCAACATCCGCGATCTCGACCTCGGAGCCCGTATACGCCTTGGTCTCGGATACGCCCACGAAGGTCGCCTGTGCGGGTTCGATGGAAAGCCCGGCCTCGCCGAGCGCCTCGTTGGCGTAGTTCGGGTTGCTCGCGCGGACCTGGATGGTGCCGCTGTCAGCGACGTCGGTGGCCGCCAGGCTCGCGATGTCGGCCGTCCAGGCCTTGCCGTCCTTGCTGTACTCGATTGTCGTCTCGCCGGAAATCGCGTTGGTGGTCGCGGCGGCGAGCGCGTGGAGCTGGCCGTCGTACGTGAACGTTGCGCTGTCGAACGACGTTATCTCGAGCGAGAGCTTCGGATCCTGCTCGATGGTGAGCGAGCCGTTCTCGACCGAGATGTTGTAGTTGCCGGTCACGTCGGCCCCGTCGGCCGTGATAGCCACTTTGTCGGCTGCCGTGATCTCGCCAGGATGCTCGCCGACGTCGGTGCCCTTCGCCGAGAAGGCCACGTTGTGCTCATGCCCTTCGAGAAGGCCCTGAACCGCAACATCCGCGATCTCGACCTCGGAGCCCGTATACGCCTTGGTCTCGGATACGCCCGTAAATTCCACCGGCCGCTTGTCAATTGCTGCCTCCATGCGCACAGGGCCGTAATCCTTATGGAACGCATCGCCCTTCACGTAGTACCAGACGGCATAGACGCCGACATCCGTGGCAGCAGGCAGCTCGGTGCTGAAAGCATCTATCGCGGGAGTGTCCGCATCGTCTCCGCCGCCAGCACCGACCGCACCGCCTACGCCAGATTCACCAAGGGCGTACACCATGATGCCATCGGGGCTGGATCCTGCTTCTATCAGCGTCCGCGCTTCGCCGTTGTAAGTGGGCACACACGGTTTCGGCACCGACGATATCTCCGCCGGTTTCTTCTGATCTTCGGGAACATCCAGCGTGTTTGTGATGCGGAATGCATAGGGGCCAAGAGGCTCAACGCTTGGATCCTTATACCCATCGACACGATCGGCAACGACCGAATAGGTTATCTCCACCTCATTTGAATCCTTGACCGGAACTTTGCCGAAGTTGAACATCCACAGGCCGTATTCGCCTTTCGTGACCGTGAGCGGGCCCGTTTTTGTGTCTTCTACGTCGTTGGCGTACAGATGCACAGTGATGCTTTCCGGACGAGAGTCCTCAGCATTCTGAGCATCGTCCCATTCCACAATGCCTTTCACTTCTACGGTTTCAGGGGGGTTCGTCATGCTCGTGTTGGTAATGGAAAAGCCTTCGACGGTCGTGCTGTAGCCTTCGATGGCGTCCGCGACGACCACGTACTCGATCTCTTTGCCGTCCTTGTACTGCGGGAACTCATGCGAATCGTCGCCGAAACCGTACTGCCAGGTGTCGCCCTCTTCCGCTATGACCGCTATGCTTTCGACATCGGCATCGCTGCCTTTGACGCGCAGATGAAGCGTCGTTGAAACGGGACGGCTTCCAGCGGCATTGCCATCATCGTCCCATTCAATCGTTCCCGCTGCCTTCACCTTCGTCTGCGGAGTGTGGATGAAGGTGAAGACCAGCCCGGTTCCTCCCACGAGGTTACGCTCACAGCGATACTCCCCAGGCGCATCCTGCCCAAAATCGCCAGGTTCGTTCGGCTTGAACCAGCTATCGTCGCGGATCGGAACGATGCCTTCGGCATCGCCCATTACGATAGCGCTCCAGCCGTCATCGCTGGTCAATGTTACTGTGGTCGCCTGCCCAGTGGCGTCCGAACCGATTGTGGGAACGCTCAATTCCACGCTGGATGGCCGGAGCTTGTCGGCGTTGTCGCCATCCTGCCAAACAATCGAAACGGGAACCTCTCCCTTGTTCAGCCACTTGGCCGTAAAGGTCACATCCTCGTCGATTCTGAATTGCTCGCCCACATAGCAGGCCCACTCAGTGCCCGAAGACTCCCCGACCGCCTGCCAGCCGCTCAGGTATTTACCCTGCAAGAATTCTTTGTTCGGGTCCTTGTAGATGTTGCCGGGAATCTCGATGGTCGTTCCTTTGAGCACCTCGAAAGTTTGGTCCTCATATGGGTCGCCAATATCCGACTTCACCGTGATGGTGCAGTACTGGCTCCCCTCGAAGATGTTGGTTCTCCAAATCGGCTCCGCGTACTTCGCCGAGAAGGCATCCATTCTCACCCAGCCGATGTATTCACCCGTCTTATTCGAACCGAACGTCTTCCCGTCGCCGATCAACCCCGGATTCACTCTGCTCGCATGCATGACGGGGTTCACTTTCGACATGTAGTATTCAAGGTCGCCCTGGTCTTCACCGGTGCAGTTCAGCTCCCAATACCAGAGGAAGTCGTATTGCCCATCGGCATCAGTGGGAAGCGGCTTCGGGCCATCCGCATTCAGCTCTGCGTCGGCTTCACGGATTCTTACCAGTTGCTCGGCACTCGTCACCGTGTAGTCCGTCGGATCCGTGTACGCGATCTCGCTGTCCGTGCCCTCGAACATGGTCCTGCCGCCCCGAACGCCGCCGACAACTTCGACGAAACCTCCCGTTTGCGGAAGGAGCACGATCTTGCCGCGGCAATCCTTGAGCTGGGGCATCTGCGTGTACGGAGCGAAGTAGTCGTCGGATCCGCTTTCCTTGTAGAGGAAGGGCTCTCCTGTGGCGGGGTTGATCTGGAGCGCCGATTTCTTCAAGATCTCCTTGGCAAGTCTATAGATGATGTCGCCATGGCCCGAAATCGGCGTTTCCGCCCTCATGTTCAAGATGACGGTTTCGGTGGGATGTTTCTCGAGGAAATCCTTCACCCATTCGAGGACCTTGTCGAAGCTCAACAGATTGCCGTTATCGTCCACCGCAAAATAGGTGCCGCCGAAACTCGAGGTGCCGTGGCAGACCCAAAGGTTCTTGCCATCATCATCCCAGTCGTAGCCGTACCCTACTTTTGCCTTATACCAATCGTTCAGACGAAGATCAAGCTGACGTGCACCTTCCTCCAATTGCTGATAGATGTACTTGGTCTGTGTCGTGGCATAGAAGGCGCCGCTATCGTAGTCCAGATATGAGCCTCCAGCCGTATAGTCGAGCGCTATGTCGGTCAGCTTCTGAATTTTGTACATGCCGGAATCGTGGGAGCCAGGCATGTTAATCTCGTTGAGATAGCGCTCTCCCGATATGCCAGACATCCAGTTCTGGCCGGTCAGCACATCCGGGTCGGTCTTTATCTGGTCATTCCAATCGATGAACGGATCTTCGTATTCCGTTTTTCCGAAAGTGTCGGGACCCAGCACAGCCTCGTTGCCTTTCTTGGAGACCTCGTATGCTTGGGTTGATGCAAAATACAGCGAGGGTTTCTTGTTGGGATTGAAGTCGCCGTATCCGCTTGTGAATACTCCATAGTCGCCCTCGATGGCGATACCCATCCGCGCACCTTCGGTAAACGCACCCGACACCTTGAGCATGGTATGTTCGGACAGATAGATATCGTGGCCAGTAGCCGCCGCGCTGTTCTTGCGCACAACGGGGTTGCCTTGGGCGGCGATTGTCGCACCGCTTTTAGCGTAGATGCCGCCGCCGCGCTTATCTGCCGTGTTGCCGGTAATTGTGCCGCCCGAAAGACGCAGCGTGCCATTATCAGTTACGTAGATGCCGCCGCCGTTGTCATTCGTTGCGTTGTCCTCGATGGTGCCGCCCGTCATGTTGAGGGTACCGTTGCCGCTAACATAGATGCCGCCGCCACCCTCGCTCGCCCTGTTGCCGGTGATGGTGCCGCCTGCAAGGTTGAGGGTTGCCCCGCCATGGACATAGATGCCGCCGCCGTGTTTCGCCCAGCCGTCCATTACGACGCCGGTTTTACCGTCGCTGGTATCTTTTAAGGTGAGCGTTCCGTACACCTCGAAGACATGGCCATTGGGATCGATAATTTCATTTAGAATCGCGAGAAGGGGGGTCTTACCTCCCTTGTTGCGGTTCAGGGTGTAGCCCTTCAAGTCGACCGTGATATGCTTGCCCTCTGGAATGATGATCCGATCATCGCCGGGGACTGCGGCATAGCTCTGGGTGAGCTCGATCAGATCGCCGTCCGGAGCGCTCTCGATTCGATCCTTCAACGCCTTCCATCCGCTTTCGATGACCGCCTCGCCGTTTTTGACTTTCAGATCGAATCCCGCTGCAACGATGAAGTACTCTTGCGGGTCGGCCGAGGGGTTCTTCTTGCTGAAGTCCTTGGTGATGGTTCCAGCGCCCTTCTCCAGATCCACGCCGATATCCGCGTTGCCTCCTAAGCCGGCGGTAAGGGTGAGCTTCTTGCCATCGATCAGATATATGTCGTTGCCGTATCTGTCCGCTGTGTTGTCCCGCACGATGAGATCGCCTTCAATGCCGGTGGTTCCAGCATCCTTGTCGATGTATATGCCGCCGCCCCTGTTCGATGCGTTGTTATCAAGGACTTCTCCATTGATAAGATATAGCTTGTTGTTGGAGCAGATGCCGCCGCCGTTGCTTTCCGAGTTGTTCTCGTAAACGGAGCAGCTCTGAAGCGTTAAGGTCCCTTCGCTCGTGTTGTAGATGCCGCCGCCTTGCCCAGGAGCTGTGTTTTCGCTGATGAAACAGGTCGTAAGCTCCGTCGTACCGGCGTTCAGGATGCCGCCGCCGCCTTCTTTGGCCACCGTGTTGCCGCAAATCTTAACGCTGGTTGCGGTGCAGTTCGTATTGCTCGTAACCACGCCGCCGCCGCCTTCGTTAGCAGCAACGTTGTTGGAAAGGGTGCATGCCACCTCGTCTGTGCCAAGCATCTCAATCATGCCCCAGCGCAGATAGAACCCGCCGCCGGAGAAGCTCGCGGAGTTGCCGTCGATGTGCGACTTTTCAATCGTCAACGTCTTACCCTCTGCATCCAAGAAGATGCCGCCGCCTTGGAATGCTGCATCGTTATTTGCGATCGTGCACCCGCTGATGGATGGATTGTCCTTGGAGCCCAGGCATATACCGCCGCCGTTGTAGACCGTGGAATTGTTTGTGACGGTTAGCCCACTCAGGTTTATCGACCCCTCGGAGCTCACGAAGATGCCGCCGCCGCTGCCGTGCGATTCGTATACATCCATTATTTTGGAGACGCCCGCATTGTTGCCATCGACGATTCCGCTCGTCGTTTTCAGAGTCCCGTCGACATAGATGCCTCCGCCGCTTCGATCCGACTTGTTGCCGGAGATGACGCCGCCGTCCCCGCCGTCGACCTCGTCGCCACCGTCCCCGCTGACGACCTCGGCGTAGCTCTCGATGTTGACCGTGGCGCCGCTATGGACGTAGATGCCGCCGCCTTTCTGGGTCGCATGGTTGCGCGTGATGGTACCGCCACAGAAATTGAGGGTGGCCCCATCGCCGACGTAAATGCCGCCGCCGAATTTCGAGTAACCGCCGATGATTTTTCCAGTCTTACCAGGACTGGTGTCGATGATAGTAAGCTTCGCTCCGTCGAACAGCTCTATGACATGGCCGTTGTCCGTCACGGAGGTCAGGTTGCGGTTTATCGTGTAGCCTTTAAGGTCGAGTATGACTGTTTTGCCTGCGCCGACCTTCAGCCTTGTATCGTTGGAGTTTGCCGTATAGTCCCGATCGAGTTCGACTATATGCGTCTCACTGCTTTCCGCATCCGTGATCTTCTGCTGAAGAATCGGCCAGGCGGAATAGAGTTGGGCTTCCGTGAAATTTTCTGCCCAATCGGCGGGAATCGCCCAACTGGCTTTACAGAAGAACGTGCTGGGATGGTTCTCCTCGGTGTTGTCGGGATTGTAAGGATGTTCCAGGCTGTAGCCCGTCGTGAAGGTCCCGGGCTTCTCCATGGAGATGTCGCCGATTTTCGTGCCTTCGATTTCCCCAGCTATGGTTAGTTTCTTGCCCGACCTCAGGTAGAGGTCGTTGCCGCGCTCCGCCGTGTTGCCCCTAATTATGATTTCGCCTTTGATGGAGGTTTCCCCTGCGTCGCTGCCGACGTAGATGCCGCCGCCCTCCTCGGCCGCCGTGTTGCCGGAGATGGTCGTGGCGAGGATGCCTTCGAGATTCTCGCTCGCGCCGACGATTGTCAGCTTCCTGCTGGAGATGATGCCGCCACCTACTTCTTCCGTACTGTTGTTGGTGATGGTACAGCCCTCGATTGTCAGATCCCCTTCTGCACTGTCTGCATAGAAGCCGTTGTAGATGCCGCCGCCGCGCTTCTTGGCTTGATTGCCGTCCACGATGCAGTTCGTAAGCTTCGTCGTGCCGTAATTCTTGATGGCACCGCCTTCCTTTGTAAGCGCCTTGTTATCGCAGAGGTAGGCGCCATTCGCCGTAAGGATGGCCCCTTCCTCGACCTTGACGGCACCGCTGTCGTTCTGTGCGATGTTATGGGATATCGAGCTTGCCTGCGTCTCGCTGTTCTTCATCGTGACGGTTCCGGCCAGCAGGTAGATGCCGCCGCCATCGTCTTCCGATTTGTTGCCGTCAATGCACGTACTGGCGATTTCAAGCGATTTGCCATTCGCGTCCATATAGATGCCGCCACCTGATTCGCCCGCCCTGTTGCCGGAGATCGTGCAATCTGTGAAAGACGTCGAATCGGCTTTCGACTTCGTGCATATGCCGCCGCCGATGCGCTTTGCCTTGTTATTGGTGATATGCGCTTCGGTTAGTTCGATTTTGCCGTCGGTGCTCACATAGATGCCGCCGCCGACTCCGATGTCCATCTCTTCGGCGATACTGTACCCGAACGTCTTGTGATATACAGCCGGGTTGCCACCTTCACCTGCGGCGTTATCGTCGATTATGCCGTATGTTTTCTGAACATCGCCATCGGTTTCGACAGAGCCCTGATCCATCTTCAGAGTGCCAGCCACGTAGATGCCGCCGCCGTTGTCGGTCGCTTTGTTGCCGGTTATGATGCCGCCTTTGAAATTGAAGATCGCATCTTTCTCGACGCAAACGCCGCCGCCATGCACTCCCCAACCACCGGTGATTTTTCCGGTACCAGGGCTTACGTCTTCGTCATCAGAATCTACGCCAGAATCTACGATAGTCAGTTCCGCGCCTTTGCGCACCACTATGACGCAGCCATCGTCGCTCCATGTGGAGGCGTTCCGGTTCAACGTATAACCATGGAGATCGATCGTAAGATGCTTGTTCTGGGGAATCGTCAGCGCTTTGTATTCCGAGGTGAGCGAATATGTGTAGTCGCGATCGATGTCTACGGTTCCGTTGTTTGCCGCTTCGTCGATCTTGCGCTGAAGATTATCCCAATAACATGCAATCCTCACCTCGTCGCCATAGGACTCGATGTCGAGGCCTTCTGGAGAGAAGAAGATATCATTCGGCCCGATACTGCTTTGGGACATGTACTGTTGATAGTGGTAGGTGAAGATGCCGGCGTTTTCCTGGAGGGTGACGCCTATCTCTGATCCCGCTTTCAGTGAGGCGCACAGCTCGAGCTTTTTGTCCGTGCTCAAATAGACTTCCTGCTTGCTTACCGTCTTGGAATTGTCCTTTATGATGACCTTGTCTTGAATCCTGGGGTTATCCGAATCGGAGCCTATGCACAGGCCATTTCCTTTGCCGGTTCCCGCAAAGTTGCCAGTTATGGTCCCGCCGCTTATCTTCAGGGCATAATAGAGATAATCATCTGAGTGGATCTTTGCGTCCGAGTAGATGCCGCCGCCGTCGCTGCTTGTGCTGTTTTGGGAGACGATGCACTCCGAAAGCGACAGGGAGGCATCGACTTCCCCATCGTTGTCGCTGTAGATGCCGCCGCCTTGGAGTATGGCATGGTTATAGGTGATGCTGCAGTTCGTTAGCTCCGTCCTGCCGAAGTTCTTGATGCCACCGCCCTCTTTGGCCTCCGCCTTGTTGTTGGATATGCTAACGCCATTTGCTATGAAGGTTGTGTTCCTTGTGACTTTGGCGCCGCCGCCTTCATCAGCCGCTCTGTTGCGCGACAGCGAGCAGGCTTTCCCGTCGGTGGCTTTCATATCGATCGTGCCCCAGTACAGATAGATGCCGCCGCCGTCATCGGCCGACTCGTTGTTTTCGATGCTCGAGTTCTCAACCGTCAGCTTCGTCGTCTTATCCGCATCCATGTAGATGCCGCCACCGCTGTAGTAGGTCGTTTTATTGCGGGCAATGGTGCATTCCGTGATGCTCCCGTTTTGTTTCGAATGTATGTATATGCCACCACCGTTCTTGCTTGCGATGTTTTCTTCGATGACCGTGTTGTTCAGGGTCATTGTGCCGTCGGCGCACACATAGATACCGCCGCCTTCAGCATAAATGGGAGAAATGAGGTTGGACTCGGCATCGCCTGCGATGTTGCTTCTGATGGCACCTCCAGTCGTTGTCAGCTTGCCGTACACGACGATGCCGCCGCCGCATGAAAGCGCAGCGTTGCCATCGATGGCCCCGCCTTCGATTTCGAGCGTACCGTCTTTGGCGACGTAGACGCCACCGCCCTCCTTGGCCGCCATGTTGCCGGTGATGGTACCGCCCTTGAGGATGACTTTGGCGCCTCCGTTGATGTAGATGCCGCCGCCATCTTTCGAGTAGCCGCCGGTGATCTCTTTGTTTTGCCCGGTTTCGTCCTCGATGGTCAGCGTTGCGCCGTCGAAGACCTCTATGACATGACCGTTGTCATAGCGTTTCGAGAGGTCGCGATCCAACTTGTGGCCATTGAGATCGATCGTGACGGACTTCTTGACTTGGATGCGGCCTTTGTCAGATCCGCTGTTAACGCAATCCTGCATGAGCTTGATGGTCTGTCCACTGGTAGCGTTTCGCGCAGCCGATTGCACTTCGCTCCAACTGCTCACTTCTACAATGTTCGTGGCTCTAGTAGGCACGTTGACCGTGAGAGCCGTACTCGTTCCCTGGGGAACTTCCGCTGGCAAGGCGCCCGATTCCTGCGCCGAATCAACCTCCGCCGCACCTTGCCGCGACTGCGTTTCGTCTGCCTGCGGCTCCGCGAAAGCGTACGAAGGCGTCAGGCCGAAAACCATCGCCATCGAGACCATGAATGCTAAAACCCTGCGAATCATCGTCGATTTCATCGTGGCTCCTCAGCTCTGACCATAGTTATGAAATCGGTTACTGTATTCTTAATACGCGAATAAACGAAAATCCCCTCAATCTTTTCTATTTTTTTTAGGTGAGCGGGCAAAACTGCGACATGCCGGTGCGTCCGCGTCGATTCGTTCTCCACCGCCCCTCAGCTGTTACACTGTGTGCCATGAAGAAGACTCGGCTTGATACATTGTTGGTGGAGCGCGGACTGTGCGCCGATACGGATGAGGCGCTGCGCGCTGTGCTCGCGCACGAAGTGAAGATAGGCGACTCCTACGCCACAAGCGCGGCACAGAAGGTGGCGCCTGATATCGACGTTAGCGTTGCCGGACACGCGCGCTTCGTGTCGCGCGGAGGCTGGAAGCTGCAGGCAGCGCTCGATGCATTCGAACAACCCGTCGAAGGCTTGCGCTGCATCGATGCCGGATGCTCTACAGGCGGCTTTACCGACTGCCTGCTGCAAGCAGGCGCCGCAAGCGTGACCTGCGTCGATGTGGGCTACGGTGACCTCGCATGGAGCGTACGGCAAGATCCGCGCACTATCGTATTCGAGCGCACGAACATCCGCACCGCCGATCCTGCGGAACTCGGTGCGCCATTCGACCTGGCAGTTGCCGATCTCAGCTTCATCGGGCTCGCGCGGCTTGCTCCCGTGTTCGCCCAGATCGTGCGCACAGACGGCGGTGTATTCATCGGGTTGGTAAAGCCTCAGTTCGAAAGCGCGCACGACGAGACCGACAGCCGCGGCGTCGTTCGCGACGAAGCCGTGCGCACCCGCACCGTTGCCGAAGTGCACGATGCCCTGGAAGCCGCGGGCTTCACCGTAACCGGCGTAATCGAGTCCCCCGTGCGCGGCGCCGCTTCCGGCAACATCGAATACCTGATCCGCGCCGAGATGTGACCAAAGGGCCAAAACCATACAAAAGGGAGACTCCCCTTTGTATGGTTTCCATCGTGTTAGACTCCGAGAACCTTCTTCGGGTTCGCCATGAGCAGCAGGAACACCAGGCCGACGAGCATAATCGGTATCAGCAGCACAAGACCGGCATCAGCCCATGAAGTCGCGGCTACAGTGGCACCGAAGATCGCCGGACCAAGCATCATACCGCCGTTCTGGAACACGGCGAGCAGGGCCATGCCGAAATCGGCCTTTTGCGGCGTTCGCGCATAGATGGGAATAAGCGAGAAGATCATCGTGGGCACGACGCCCGCCGTTATCCCGACGACCACCACCGACACGCCGATCGAGAGCAAGCTGGGCTGCGCCATGAACGAAACCAACCCGAATACCACAAGCGCAATAACATAGAACACCACGGTCACCGGCTTATAGAGGATGCGCTTGGCAACCAGCGGCCCAGCTATGGGCGCAGCAAACATCGAAAGCACGTTGGGCGCCGCGGAAACCAACGCCGCCGTTGCGGGATCGAACGATGCCGCATCCTGCAGATACGTCGGGTAAAAGCTGGAAATCGCACCTACCAGCACGAAATTCCAAACCAGGAATGCAGCACTCACAAACACAATGCTGCGCATATCGGCACGCACTTCGGAGCTGGCAGCCGCAACGGCCTCCTCATCCTCCTGCTGCTGCGGAAAACGGAGCACCGCGAGCGCAAACGCCAGAGCAGCCGCACCCAGCACAGCCGAGAGCGCCCATAGCGAGCGCCACCCGAACGCAGAACTCATAGCAGGTGCGAGCACATACGCGATAATGCCCCCGAAGCCGATCCAGGTTGCCCACACGCCCATGGGAAGTCCGCGGCGACGCGGTTCGAACAGGCGCACAACAGCAGCGGGGCACACGACCGCATTGAGCCCCAGGGCCAACCCCTCGATGACGCGCGACGCAAGGAACACGGGCGTGGTCGCCGCGAACAGCCCGAGCAGTCCGCCAACCACGATGGCCGCCCCCGAGACCGCGACGCATCCTTTGAACCCCAGTTTTCGGATAAGCAGCGCTGCCGGGAATGCAACCGCCATACCCATGACCGAGAAGCACGAGTTTATCCAGCCCAGAGCCCCCAGATCCATCCCGAAGTCGGCTCCGATGACCGTAAGCACGGGAGCGGCCTTGTTAAGCGAAACCGACGAAACGACACCTAGGGCGAAAAAAGCAAGGAATACGGTCCAGCACGCCCGCGAGCTCATAGACACCTGTTTATCGCGTCGGCCACCACCGCGCGCTTCGCTCATGCGGCCTTCCTTTCGCCGTATTCTTCCACGCTCCATTGTATGCCCGATTGCGAAGGGACCAGCAAGGCATCACCCTTCTGGTCCCTTTCTACAAGATTACGGCGATTTGGCAAAACGCCGTTCCTTTATTATCTGCCGACCGATCAGCCTACGAAGCCGCTCTGGCTATCGCCCGAAAAATCGCCATGGGTGCCGGAACCGATCTCGTAGGCACCGCCTGACTCGAAGGTGAACAAGTCGGTCGTGTCGTAGTTGGCATTCGGCCCGAAAGCCTCCTCGTCAGATATCCACTCATCGCCTTCGGCGATTTTCAAGGTATAGCGACCGCACGGGAATGTCTGCGTGGTTTCCTCGCCGGGACCGAGCAGCACCATGAACTCGGTCGATCCATCCCTGCGCACAAGACGGTAGCAGGCAGAGTGGTTGCTCGGAGCCGACAGGTACAACGTGCTCGTACCGGGGCCGTAAGGCTCGTTGCGGGCTTCCTCTTCAGCCGCCTGGCGCTCCTCTTCCTCCTTCTGCGCAAGCTCCTGCGTCGGCGCACCACCGGCGATCGCGGCCTCTACCGTCACATAGCCGTTCGGATCGGCAATGCTGTCAAAATAGCTTCCGTCGCCATAGCTTTCCTCCAGATACATGTAACCGCCCGCTACATCTACCAGGATCAGATCCTTATCTTCGTACCAATCACGCTCGAACACGAACTCTTCGCCTGTTTTCGTGTTGTAGCAGCAGGGGCGGACGAAGGAGTCAGGGGAGCCTTCAGGCTTGACCTCCTTGGAATAGAAGATGTAGTCGCCGTAGGCCACCAGGCGCTCCCCGAATTCGCCGACCACACCCGTTTGCTGTATGCCGCCTTCCGAATTCCAGTAAACCAGCTCGCTGGAATCGTTCCCGTCACCCCTCAGGAAATAGACCGTATCACCGATGGCGGCAGGAGTTTGCTCGTCGATTTGGGCGATCTCCTCATCAAGCGATGCGTAGTATCGCGTGTCAGGCCCCCCGAAGGCACCCAGCCACGTACCGCCATTATCCTCGTCGTAGTAGACCATGAACAGGCTCTCATCCCCTGCAACCACATGGTCTATGGTGTGCTCGGGAAGCTTATCCTTCTCAAAGGGAATCATGACACCGCCGATGCGATAGCGGGTAAAGTTATCGTCGTCCTGATCTATGGCAGCCCCTACCGTGTGCAGTTCGGTAAACTCCACGTCGTCTGCGGATTCGCTGGTTGCATTGCGGTCCTCCGCCGCCCGTCTAGCCTTCTCCCACAGATAATCCAAATAGGGGCCTATCGGCTCGACGATGATCAGGTCGCCTTTATCGAGATAGACCAGCCATTCCTCCTGGATGTCCTCGTCATCGAAGCCCTTGACCGTCTCGCCCTCGCACCAAGCGATGTCGACGATGTCTCCCGACGCGCCGGCGGCCAAATCCGTCTCGTTGGTATCCAAATTCACGTATTGGAGCTGAGTGCGCCCATCCTGTAAGGCGGTGTAAAGCATGTTTCCGTCAAGGCAGAGATAGGTACATGTGCCGCGTGCGAGCATCTCTGCTGTACCGCCGGATAAAACGAGCTGGTAAACGCCCGATTCATCGCCGCCGTTGTCGTAGGCGAAGTACATACGGTCGCCCTGGCTCACAACCTTCATGCCGGACGTTGAATCATAGACGGGCATATCCTTGATGGCGTCGACGACCTTCGTCTGCCCTGTTTTGCCTTGCGCGTTATTCGCTGGGGCATCAGCGGATGCCGCAGGCTCTGGCGCGGACGTATCGGGGCCGCCCTGTGGAGCGGAACTGTCCTGCGGAGCAGAATTGCACCCTACCACCAAGCAGACCAGCAATGCAGAAGCGAGCAGAATCAGGAGTTTCTTCATAAGATCAGCCTCCCTCGAATGCTATTACCGACAGGTCGAGCATAGCAGCTATTCTGCATTATCGTTGACTTGATAGACAACTAATCTGCGCAGTGGACCATTTACGCGTCATCTAAGGTGAAACAGCGAAGGAACAGCCCGAGTCATTCTTAGGGCGTAAATGAATCATTGGGGAGTCTCCCCAATGATTCATTTAAACCCTCCCATAATGGCCAACTATCAAAAAGTGCGGCCCCAAACAGGGCCGCACTTGCAAAGCTGTATGCGTTCGTGCGC
>CAYOBD010000011.1:2439-17484 GCA_964402005.1 uncultured Eggerthellaceae bacterium | reverse complement strand
GTGACAAAACCCTCCGTCCCCGTCGTCCATCCGTCCCCGTCGTCCTCCCTGCTTTAGAGTCCTGCAGCGATCAACGCTGCGCCATAGGCTCCGAGGAGCTGGCAGCGCTCGTCTACGACCACATGGCTTCCAAGGCGCTCGGAAATCGCAGCGACTACGCCGGCGTTCTGTGCAACTCCACCCGTCATCATATAAGGGCCCTTGCCCTGAATGCGATGCACGAGCGACTCGGCACGTATGGCGATAGCCGCATTCAAGCCATGGACGATACTATCAACATCCTTACCTTGCGCTATGAGCGATACGACCTCGGATTCCGCGAATACCGAGCACGTGCTGGAAATCGCAATGTCTTCGGGCGGGTTGAAACCGCGACATGCCATTCGCTCGATATCGAGCTCAAGGGCGCGCGCCATCATCTCCAGGAACCGTCCTGTACCGGCAGCGCATTTGTCATTCATTGCGAAATTCTTCACATGGCCGTCATCGTCCAGTGCGATTGCCTTGCTATCCTGACCTCCGATGTCGACGATCGTATGCACAGAGGGATCTACTTCATGGGCTCCGCGGGCATGACAGGTGATTTCAGTCACGGTGCGACCTCCTACCTGGACGGCTTCGCGCCCGTACCCGGTCTTCACAAGGGAGCCAATCTGATCTTCGGATATGCCCGCATCCGCGCATGCTAAAGCAAGCGCGCGTGTGCCCGAGGCAGCCGAACCGGCGCCAGTCGGTATGATCGCACTTCCGCATATTGCGCCAGTCGCATCGATTATCACTGCATCGGTGCTGGTAGATCCGCTATCAACCCCAGCATAATATCCGTTGGTCATCGTATCTCCTTTTGCGCAGGCTGCTTCTCCTGCCACTAGGCTTCCGCCATCCATTTCTTGCTCAAAGCTGAGCGTTTCCGCGAATGCCTGTATGCGGGTATTCAGCTGCCCGGCGCCCTGCGTCGTATAGTCAGATTCAACCTTAAGCATTGGAACGTCTACCTGACTCCGAAGGCCCGCATACTCCAAACCGTAGAAATCGCAGAAGCGAACCGTATGATAGATGACGCCCTGCAGGCTCGGATCGAGCGCGATTGCACTTCGCATTCCAGGATCGAACATGCGCATGCAGGGCATTTGCGCCAGCAAAGCACCTGCATACCAGTCAATCAGCGCCTCTTCTCCTTGCAACGAGTCGGGTACGCTCTCGGGCAGCACACGAGCAGCCACGCACGTCAAATTCCGTACGGGAAGCTGCAGTTCCTCCTGCATGACCTGCACGATATCGGAACCGGCACGAGCTCCGAGCACACCGATGTACGGCTCTGGATCTGCATCGGAACCTCTGCAGGCGCTCTGGCATGCAGCACGGAAGCGATCTTCGTCGAAAGCGTTCGAACTGTATGATTCGTATGCATACGCCAGCTTTCGAAGCTCCTCAGCGAATCGCTCACGCGCGCATGCATCAGCGCAGTGCGGAAGATCCAGGATGTAAAGAAAATCGAGCTTTCCCGATTCTGCCAGGATGTCATGGACGGTGCGTATGGTGTCGCAGCAATTGGTCAAAACGAGCTCATGGACGTCTCCAGCGAACACAGCTTCGAGTACCGTCTTCCCGAATCCGCAGATATTGGGCCCTGCGACTTGCTCTGCCCTGTCGAATCCTTCGCGCATCCCCTCAAGCGGCCGCGTATCCGCACCCAATGCGCGAAGCATCTCTATCGGTGTGTATTTGCAAACGTAATGAAGCATCATTCTCCCAGCATTTCAAGAAACGCGCCGAGCCTCGTTGCGAGTTGCCCCTCGCCACCGGACAGACGATCCGCCCCATCGCCATCGATTGCCAGAAACGGAATCCCAGCTTCTTCAAACAGACGTTTGGCCAGCTGCGATGCGGCAATCGTATGCTTGCAACCCCAATGATTGAACCACACGACGCCATCCGCACCAACCGTGCGCGCTGACTCAATCCCCAGGCGAATACGCCGAAGCGCACCTCCATTGAAGCGGTTGTACACAAGGCGGCGGGCCATGGCTTCATAGGGCTGTGCTGGATCGAAATCGCTCGAGCAGGCACTTGCCAACTCGCAACCGACAATACGCACCTCATCTTTCAGATACAAAGCTTGGTGCATCGCCTGCGAAAGATACGGCACAGTATGCATCCAGTAGATATGCTTTCCGCTCTTCTCAGGCGCCTCCATAACTCCGTCGAGCAGCAGCGACACATAACGCGCCTCTTCGCGCGTACCCAACAGTATGTTGTTCGTCACTGCACAATACAGAGGCGTAACCAGATCTGCGGGGACAGTGTGCTGAGCCAGGAGCTTTTGATAAGCTTCGAACCCCTCGAGCGTATCATGGCTACGCTCCACGCGAGCCGCGAGCGCTTCATCGTCTATGTGCGTTCCTGTTGTTTCCTCTAGAAACGTGCGCAAATCGCGCAACTGCCGCTCGACGACACGCACGGCATCTTCGGTCTGCTCGCGCGGCACGTCGATGGCGAATGCGGGTACGCGGTAGTGTTGCGCCAGTGTGCGGAACGTCACCAGATTCGCATCGCATGCAACGTTCGTATACACGATGCAGCGCGGTGCAGGCAAAAGCCCCCGGTTTGCTGCACCCAAGAACGTGCGATGATAACTGCACAGCGTCTCGGGCACACCGGCTTCGTGAGCCGCCGCAATGCATCCCTGCTCGGCACTAGTGGCTGCTACATAAGCAGAAAAGCCCTCCACGTTGTAAGGCGCGAGGCCTGCTTCCTGAATGAGCTCGCACGGTACGAAAATGCTGACCATCGCCGTATGTTCAGGCGTTTTGAGCGGTGCGAGCATAGCCTTCATCATCATCTGCGCCAGATAACGGTCTGCGGGAATCAACCGCTTATCCGGGGCGAAGCGGAACTTCAATCCCATCGCCTGCCAACCGGTTCGCATGAGGCGCCGGGCAGCCACAGGGTGATCTGCGCATACGCGCTCAACGACCCCGCCGAATGTGTCGACAATTTTTGACATAGAAAACGCCTTAGATGGCAAAGGCCTAACCTTCTGCCATCTCCTCCCTATTCGAATACGATCAGATCGTCGCGATGGATAACGGGCTTTTCGGCCATGACGGCAAGCAGGCGATTCGCAGCCAGCTCCTGCTGCGTTCTTCCACAGGCCAGCTCCACCTCATCGCTGCCGAACGCGACACGCCCGCGTGCGAAAAGCCGCCCATCCTCATCGTGGATATCAACGATGTCATCGGCTGCAAAGTCGCCTTCGACATGCGCGATGCCCACCGCCAGAAGCGAACTTCCGCGTTCTACCAAGGCACGCCGAGCGCCCTTGTCTACAACGATGATGCCATGGGCAGCATCCCCGAGCGCTATCCAGAGCTTTCGCGGCGTTACCTCATGCGTTTGATGCAACGCTGAAAACAGCGTTCCGACGCTCTTTCCCGCCGCAGCATCTACGATGGCATCCGCACGATGACCGTTGCATACGATGAGCGGAATACCCGCAGCACCCAAAACACGTGCTGCCTTCAGCTTCGTGACCATGCCGCCCGAACCCATTGCCGTGCCAGCATCGCCCGCAACGGAAAGAATCCTCTCGTCTATCTCGTCCACACGCTCTATGAGCTGCGCTTGCGCATCCTGGGAAGGATTTGAGGTAAACAGGCCATCCACATCCGACAGGATCACATCCAGGTCGGCATCCACCAGGCACGCCACCAGTGCGCTCAGCGTGTCATTATCGCCGAATCGGATCTGCTCGACTGATACGGTGTCGTTTTCATTCACGATGGGAACCACGCCCAACTCGAGAAGGCGATTTAAAGCATCGCGCGCATGAAGATACGCGCGGCGATCGGCCGTATCACGCCTTGTAAGCAACACGAGAGATGTGATGATGCCAAAGCGATCGAATGCTTCGTCATAGGCAACTGAGAACGCAGGTTGGCCAACTGAGGCTGCCGCCTGCAAACCCGGAAGATCATCCGGCCGCTCTGCAAGCCCGAGTCGCTCTATCCCGAATGCGATGGCGCCCGACGACACGATGATGACCTGCCAGCCGTTTGCACGCACACGGGCAACCTGGTCAGCCAGGTCGTCCAACCATGCACGGTCGATGCTTCCATCAGCGGTTACCAGCGTCGACGACCCGATCTTCACAACCAAGCGCTTCATTTTCGGTTCCCTTCAATCCAGGTTGATGCATCGATTATGCCTTCAGGAAAACCCATCTGGACAAACATCGAAGGCTTTCCTGAATAAATGCACTCATCCGCGAATCAGATGTCCAGCTCCTCGAACATGTCCTTGCGCGTACGCGTTGATTCGAACTCGAAGGCACGTCCGACAATCTGGATTTCATCGCCATCGCATGCGCCCGCTTCCTCAAGCGCTGCATCCACGCCGATTCGGCGGAAACGGTGCTGCAGGAATGCAACGGCCTCTTCGTTTTCCCAATCGGTCTGTACAACCATACGTTCCACACGTGGCCCCACAACACGGAACGTGCTTTCGTCGAGCCTTACGATCTCGAAAGCAGCATCGCGTTGTTCGCGCTTGTGCTCCCAAACCTGATCGTATTGCTCGGTCTCCAACTCGCGTTCACGTGCCGCCTCGCGCAGCTCGTTAACCTTGGAGGCGATTGCAGCTTTCAGGCCCTCCACGCCTTCACCTGTCAAAGCGCTGATTCTATATAGCTTGGGGTCGATCGGACTATCTGCAAATTCATCACCGCCGGCGGCAGCAATCGAATCCGCGCGCACCTTTTCAGCAAGCGCATTGCATACCGCTTCGGTGCCGGGAACGTCGATTTTGTTGGCCACCACGATGCGCGGACGGCGCCCCAATTCATCGGCATACAGCGCCAGCTCGCGATTTATGACATCGTAGTCGTTCAAGGGGTCGCGCCCTTCCCAGTCGCCCGTCAAATCCACGATATGCACGATGAGCGCCGTGCGCTCGATGTGGCGTAGGAACTCATGGCCCAGGCCGCGCCCTTCATGCGCACCCTCAATCAGACCTGGCACGTCGGCCACAACGAAACTGTAATCCCCGGACACTGCAACGCCCAGATTCGGGACAAGCGTGGTGAACGGATAGTTGGCGATTTTAGGCTTGGCAGCCGAAATCTTCGCGATCAGGGAGGATTTGCCTGCCGAGGGCATACCCACCAATGCTGCGTCGGCCATAAGCTTCATTTCAAGCTGAATCCACTGTTCCTGAGCAGGTTCGCCGAGCTCAGCAAAAGCGGGCGCGCGCCGCGTTGAGGTAACGAAATGGATGTTACCGCGGCCGCCCATTCCGCCAGGTGCCACTATAACCTTCTCGCCGTCGTGGGTAAGATCGGCCAGAAGCTCACCCGTTTCCTTCGTCTCCTCATCGTAGGCGCGCACCACGGTGCCCATCGGAACGCGCAGAACAAGGTCCTCGCCTCGGGCACCGTGCATGCGGCTTCCCTTGCCATGCGTCCCTCGCTGCGCTTTGAAATGATGTTTGAAACGGTAATCGATGAGGGATGAAACCCGCGCATCGGCCTGAACGATTACATCGCCGCCATGCCCGCCGTCGCCGCCATCAGGCCCACCTTTAGGCACATGCGCCTCACGCCGAAACGACATGCAACCAGCGCCGCCGTCTCCGCCGCGTACGAATATGTTCACCTTATCTACGAACATTTCACTCCTGAACGAGTCGGCATGGTAGTTTGCCATCTATCTACAAATGTGCCCTTCGCAACCGAAGGGCACATCCATCCTCTGAACTGCAGATACCTTTAGGCCTCTGCCTCTGTTGCCTCCAAGGGGCGAACATGGATGCGACGCTTCTCGCCGCGCGTGAACACCAGGTGGCCGTCGCACTTAGCGAACAGCGTATCGTCCTTGCCACGACCAACATTGTCGCCAGGATGGAACTTCGTGCCATGCTGACGGACGATGATGTTGCCGGCCTTCACGTACTCGCCTGCGAACTTCTTGACGCCCAGTCGCTGTGCGTGGGAGTCACGACCATTACGGCTGGAACCGAGACCCTTCTTATGTGCCATGGTTGAGCCTCCTTTTCCTTATTCCTCGTCTGCCTTCTCAGCAGATTCTTCGGCAGCCTCTTCGACTTCCTCTACGGCTTCTTCTGTAGCCGCTGCGAGTTCCTCGGCGATCTCCTCGATCGACTTCTCTTCTTCGGCTTCCTCGATAACTTCGACAGCAGCCTCAACCTTCTCGGGGCGCGTAAGCCAGACCCGCTTCTCCTCGGGGAAGACTTCGCCGCCCACGGCGATAATCTGCACCTTGGTCAGTTGCTGGCGATGGCCGCGCAGCTTTTTGTAGCCCTTGCGCTTCTTGAACTTGAAAACCAGCTGCTTCTCGCCCTTGTACTGGTCGATCACCAGAGCGGTGACCACTGTTGCGGAGGCCTTCTCCGGATCGGCCTCGATGTTTGCGCCATCCACAACGCAGATGACCGGCAGCTCAACTTCGTCGCCCACTTCGGCGTTCAGCTTCTCGATCGAGAGAATGTCGCCAGGCGAAACCTTGTATTGCTTGCCACCCGTTTTCACAATTGCATACATTGCATTCTCCTTAGCTTGCAACTACATTTCCGCACGACGGCACGTATGGGTGGGACGCGCTGTCTGTGCCCGCGCGCATAAACGCGCAAAGCAGTATGTTACCAGCGCAAAGACCGTGAAGCAACTTTCAAATATGTGCTTTTGATGGCGTAAGCAGCGATGACGGCTCGCCATCGATGCGGCAGCATCGAGCCGGACACCGATGATGGCCGGCCGACTCCGCATCACGCACCGCCATCTGGCGCGGCATTTCCCGCAAGGGCGTTCAAATAGCAGTCCCGGTTGACCATGCCAGAAGGCTATTCCCTCCCAAAAAACGCACCCAAAATCGCTTTTGGAAACAACGAACCTGGGGAAACGTCGTTTGCATTGAGTTTTGGGTGCGTTTTTCGGAAAGAGACCCCCGACAAAGCGTTTTGTGGGAAGAGACCTCCAACAGCGCGCTTTGCGGGAAAAGGCCTCCCATAACGCGTTTTCGCGCAGTCCGCACATCCGCATCGCTCCACATCACGTTACAATGACCCCATCGTTGCCCACATGAAAAGGAGACGCCATGATAAAGCTTGAAGACTACCGCTACGACGGGCAGAAAACGCTCAAGCTCGCCGATTACCCCACCTCCGCGAAGATCGACAAGAAGGAGCGTCCGCAAATCGAAGCGCTCATGGCTGACAACATAGCGCGCATGGCCGAGCTCCAAGACAAGCTGGCAGCGCAGGCATCCGAAGGCGTTATCGTCATGATTCAGGCCATGGATGCGGCCGGCAAGGACGGTGCATTCAAGCATGCCATGAGCGGTTTGAATCCCCAAAGCATCGAAGCATATAGCTTCAAGCAGCCGACTAAGGATGAGCTTGCCCATGACTACCTGTGGCGAGCCGTGTGCCATCTGCCCAAACGCGGCAATATCGGGCTTTTCAATCGCAGCTATTACGAGGATGTGCTCATCGTGCGCGTCCGCGGCATCTGGCACGGATACGCCATGCCCGAGCGCTGCCTCAACGTGAGCGAGAAGGATTTCTTCGTACAACGATTCCATCAAATCGTGAATTTCGAGGATTTCCTTTATGAGAACGGCTACCGGCTCGTAAAAATCTATCTGCACCTGAGTCAAAGCGAGCAGAAGAAGCGTTTCCTAGCGCGCATCGAAGATCCCGCAAAGAACTGGAAGTTCTCGGCAGGCGACCTGGATGAAAGCGACCTGTGGCCGCAGTACATGGAGGCTTTCGAAGACGCAATCGCAGCAACTTCCACGAAGCGCAACCCATGGTATATCATCCCTGCCGACCAGAAGTTCGTCTCACGCTACCTGGTAAGCGAGGCAGTGCTCGAAACGCTTCAAGCCTGCAACCCCAGCTATCCGCAGCCATCGGCGGAAGATCTGGCCGTTATGCAAGCCTGCCGCGCCCGCTTGGAGGCATAACTGCAACACAGGGGATATGCACACCGCAACATCGGGAATAGGCCGCCGCTGCATCAGCGATACGTCCACCGCGGCGACGGAGATGCCCACCGCGGCTCCGGGGATACGTCCACAGCTGCATCAGGGACACGCCCATCGCAGCATCGCGCACCCAGAGGATGCGTCTTAGCAGCATCGAGCACCTATTCCAAGGAATCCACAAGGCGGTGGGATGATCGCAGATAATCCCACCGACCCCGCGTTGCATTAATGCGCCTCAGCCCAGGTGTCGCCGTAGGAGACAACTACGATAATAGGCACCGTCAGCTGAACGGCACCCTCCATGACCTCCTTGACCATGGAGCTCAAACGCTCTATTTCTTCCACAGGCACCGAGAAGTCGAGTTCGTCATGGACTTGTAACAGCAGCCGCGCCTCGAAACCCTCTTCCATCAGACGTTTTTGAACCTCGACCATGGCGAGCTTGATGATGTCGGCAGCGCTGCCTTGCATGGGGTGGTTCATAGCCGTGCGTTCGCCGAAGCCGCGCTGCATCGCATTTTTTGCGGCGAGCTCGGGGATATGACGGCGGCGCCCGAACATCGTCTCCGCATATCCGCGCT
Organism: uncultured Eggerthellaceae bacterium; assembly: GCA_964402005.1. Classification (GTDB taxonomy): domain Bacteria; phylum Actinomycetota; class Coriobacteriia; order Coriobacteriales; family Eggerthellaceae; genus CAYOBD01. Next base: position 8,903 of record CAYOBD010000011.1, on the reverse strand, counting down.
CCGCGGCTTCCGCGACCGTCGCGTCAAGGTATCCGCGCACGCCGGGATACACCTCGAAATAGCGATCGATCATCTCGCGTGCCTCATACATGGGGATTTCCAAGCTTTGAGCAAGACCGAACGCTTGCTGGCCATACACGATACCGAAATTCACAGCCTTCGCACGGCTGCGCATCTGCGGTGTTACCTCTTCGACTGGAACTCCGAATACGCGGGCGGCCGTGCTCGCATGGAAGTCGGCCCCAGAATTGAAAGCTGCCACAAGGTGCTCATCGCCCGATAGATGCGCGAGCAATCGTAACTCGATCTGCGAATAGTCAGCGGAAAGGAATTTGTCACCAGGATTCAGCGCGCCGAAACAGCCGCGGATCTGCTTACCGAACTCCGTGCGTACGGGAATGTTCTGCAAGTTCGGATCGGATGACGACAAACGACCCGTGGCCGTCACAGTCTCGTTAAACGACGTATGCACACGCCCGTCACCGTTGGCAGAGGCCAGACGCGGGAGCGCATCGATGTAGGTCGATTTGATCTTGGCGTACTCTCGGTAATGCAGCACTTCGGCAGGCAGCGGATGCACATCGGCCAGCTTCTTTAGCACCTGCGCATCGGTAGAGTATCCGCTTTTCGTCTTCTTACCATGCGGAAGCTCGAGCACTTCGAAGAGGATGCGTCCCAGCTGCTTAGGCGAATCTATGTTGAATTCCTCGCCCGCCAACTCGTGTATGCGCGCGCGAAGCGCATCTATTTCCGCCTGCGTGCTTTCGCCGAGCTCGGCCAGCCGCTGCGCATCGATAGGCGCACCTGTGCGCTCCATAACCGCGAGCACCCCCACCAAAGGAAGGTCGATGTCGTAGTAGACAGACGCGGTACCGTCCTTCTCGAGAGCCTCTTCGAGCGCGTTCGCCAACACGTAGACGGCCTGCGCCCACATCGATGCATTCTCGCGCTCGTCAGAACCCTTCGGCAACGCAACTCCGCAGTACTGGTCCATCAAAGCCTCGAGCGGGTATTTTCCCGCTGAAGAGTTGAGCACGTAGGCTGCAAGCGACGCATCGAACAGACTCGCATTCAGTACGGTTTTCTCGTCTATGAGCGCCAGCTGCGCAGAATCGGCCGGATAGATCACATGAAGCTCATCTTTGGCATCAAGGGCTGCGAAAACGCCTTCGCGCACTATGCGCGCAAACGTATCCCGCGCATCTTGGCCTTCGAATAGAGCAGCCCCTGCCGATCCCGCCACACCCAGCACCTCAGAGGCGAACAGTGAGCCCTGATCGGGGAATGCAAATGCCACCGCTAGACGCTCGCCCTTGGAAAGAGCCTCATCAACCAAAGCTGCAGCCGCCTGGCCTTCGACCGGCTCCGCAGGCGCGAACGGTTCGCCCGTTGTTGCACCGCCCTCGATTCCCGCTACTGCGAACAGGCGCTCCAACTGGGTCGTGAACCTGATGGCGCCGAACGCCGTAGTTACCTCCTCGGCATCAAAAGACGGCCAAGCAACCGCATCGAGATCGAGCTCGAAATCCAAATCGGTCACAATTGTTGCGATCTTGCGCGACAGGAACGCAAGCTCCTCGTTGTCGCGAATGTTTTCGAGCTGCTTGCCCTTCAGCTTGTCCAGATTCTCGTAGATGCCTTCCATCGATCCGTACTCGGATAGAAGCTTTTGAGCCGATTTGGGTCCGATTCCCGGCACACCAGGAATATTGTCAGAACTATCACCCATTAGCCCGAGATAGTCGGGGAATTGCGCAGGCGTGATGCCATATTTCTCCTGCACAGTAGCGGGATCGAAGATGACCACATCCGTGATGCCCTTCTTCGTGGTAACGACATGGGTAAGGTCCGTGACCAACTGATTCACATCCTTATCCCCCGACACGAGCAGCGTCTCGTAACCGAGCGCTTCACCGCGAGCTGCCACCGTGCCCAGTATGTCGTCGCCCTCCCAACCGGGAACTTTCACGACCGGAATGCCCATGGCTTCAAGCAGGCTTTCCATGATGGGGAATTGCACGCGCAGCTCGTCATCCATCGGCGGACGTTGAGCCTTGTACTGCTCGAGCGCTTCCATGCGGAACTTCGGCTTTCCAGCGTCGAAGGCGCACACGATGCCGTCGGGATGCGCAATCTCAATGAACTTGAAAAGCATGCTGCAAAACCCGAACACGGCGTTCGTCGGCGTGCCATCTGGTGCGTTCATAGTAGGCGGCACAGCATGATAAGCCCGGTGCATCAATGAATTGCCATCGATAACGGCGATCTTCTTCGGCATGATGTTGTCCTCTCAAGATGAAACCGTATTCAAAGAGAAGTATCCCATAAATGAGGCTCCAAATTCGATGCATTCGAATCGGAGCCCTTCCACAACGAAATGTGATATTAAAGCGACCTTAACTTCACATTTTAGAAGAAGTGAGCACATAGCCCATATGCAGCACGCCCGTGATGTTGGGCATCAGAATGGCGATTGCAATCAAATGCGAAATTGAGGTCGCCTTGATCTCGCACTCTCTTGAAAAAGAAACGCGGCACATGGTACCGCGTTTCTGCCGATCGTATTATCAATCTGCGACTATGCCTGTTGCTTCTTGTGATAGCTGATCCAGTAGATGATGCCGACCATAACGGCGCCGCCGACAATGTTGCCAAGCGTAGCCAAGCCGATGTTGTAGCATGCGCCCCCCGCAGTGAGAGCCTCGGTAATTGCCGCAATATCGCCCGATCCGCTATAGCCGTAGGTATTGAGCGCGGCAATGCCCATGGGCAGGAAAAACATGTTGGCAACGCAGTGCTCAAAGCCGCACGCGACGAAAGCCATGACTGGGAATATCGAGGTAAACACCTTGTCGATTACCGTACGACCCGCAAAACCCATCCAAACCGCCAGGCATACAAGCCAGTTACACATGATGCCGCGGAAGAAGATGACATCAGGTCCGAGGTTGATCTTGCCGAACGCGACATTGATCATGGTGTTGCCGACTTCGCCGCCATTCATGCCGGCAAAGTTCGCACCAAGCAGGATTCCAACGATGATTAGCGATCCCACCAGGTTGCCGACGTACACGATGACCCAGTTTTTAATCACATCGCCCCAGGTAACTTTCTTATCGAGCGCAGCGGCCACCATCAAGCAGTTTCCCGTGAACAGTTCAGCACCTGCCACGATAACGCACAGCAGACCAAGCGCGAAGCATAGGCCTCCGAGCAGCTGCGAAGGCCCGAACGTCAATGATGAATCGGATTTTATGAGCAACATGAACGTTGCGCCCGTCGCAATCAGCATGCCCGCCATGATAGCAAGCGCGAAAACACGGCCCGCACCCGTCTTCGACTTGTTTACGGCAACAGTCTGCGCCTGAGTGAGCAGAGCCAAGCCTGCTCGGCAATCCGGCTTTACTGCCGCGACTTCCTCGGATGTAATTGCCATTTCACCTCTCCCCTCGATAGCCAAACGTAGGAAATATACACCTTGTCTCGCGATTATCTGCGAATCATTCGTCCAAAATGCTATTTCAACAAATGTGAGAATAGCTAGAAACCTGCTCTTTTGCATACATGGACCAGCAAGCACATTTCTATAGATCCGCTTGGCTTGAGTCGCGGTTGCATGGGTCCAGCCAAAGCGCCGTTGAGCACCGTACTCCAAGACTCGTTCGAGAGGGTTTAATCGAGGAAATCCTCACGCAGCGGCAAACCATATGCATGCGCCGTTGCACGCAGGCCCTCGTCCGAAATCCCGTAATACGGCTCAGCACCTCCGATGGCCGCACGTGCGCGCAGATAAGCATCGGCTGCTTTATCGACGGCATTCACCAGGCCAAACGCCTGATCGCATGTTATCCCGGACGCAAACACGCCGTGCAGCTGCCATATGCAGGCTGCATGTTCGCGTAACGCCAAAGATGTGGCATCGGCTAGCTCCTGGGAGCCAGGTTGCATCCAAGGCACCATGCCGATTCCGTCGGGGATCGCAATTATCGCCTCAGAGAAGGCCTTCCAGAGGATTCTCGTTACTGTGCGCGCATCGGGTTTCGCGATCGCCGTCAAGGCAGCAACGGCGGTAGGATGCGCGTGATAGAGCACGCGACTCGCTCCATTTGTAGCCTCGATGCGCACAGCATGCGCTGCTATATGCGATGGCAGCTCACTTGTCGGACGCGCTCCGCCCAAAAGCCCCCACACACGTCGCCAGGCATCGCCCGCATCGGAAATCTGCACGATCCCACAATTGGCCGCTGTATCGAGCGCCACGTTTCTCAAGAACTTGCCCGACCCAGTGACCAGGAGATACACACCACCCATGGTTGGCACGGTCTTACCGAGGGACGTCCATCCGGAAGGGCTATCGTCGAAGAAGGGAGTTGCCTGCGTAATTTCTTCCGCATCAAGCAGGTAGCTCGCATTGCCGCCATTGCATTCATGGTATCCAGCACGCCATCCATCATCGCACAAGCGCACGAACGCCCTCACGAACTCGAGCTGTTCCATGCCGATCGATTGGATTTCCGCCATATGCAAGCCCTTCTCCCTCAGGCGTTCCGGTTCAACGTCTTTGGCCTGCCCATATCCTATTCGGGCAGGCCGCGTTGCGGCGGTTTCTTCTTCATCGTGCGTACAAGCACGACGATGCCGATTACCACCAACGGCAGAGATAGCACCTGCCCCATGGTCAGCCAATCACCGGCCAGATAGCCCAGCTGGATATCAGGTTGGCGCACGAACTCAATCAAGAAACGGAATACGCCATACATGATCAAGAACAATCCCAGAAAAGTGCCACGAGGGCGCGCAGGCACCTTGCGAGACAGAACGTACAGCACAGCAAAGATGACTATGCCCTCGAGAACCGCCTCATACAATTGCGAGGGATGGCGCGGTTCCATACCCGCTGCGCCGCCGAACACGACACCCCATGGCGCATCGGTCACCGCACCCCACAGCTCGCCGTTTATGAAATTAGCGATGCGGCCGAAGAAAAGCCCTATCGGCGCGGCAATCACGCCCAAATCGGCCAGCGTCAGATACGGGATATGCGTGAACTTCGCCGCGAGGATTCCAGCCAATAGCGCACCGATAAGCCCCCCATGGAAACTCATGCCGCCCTTCTGAAGTGCGAAGATGTCAAGCGGATGCTCGAAGTAATATCCATCACCGTAGAACAGGCAGTATCCCAAGCGCGCTCCAACGATAACACCGACTATCACGCAGCAGATTATCGTTAGGAGGGCATCCCCATCGAAGCGTATCTTCCAACGCTTCGCCGTCTTGTACATGACAAGCGCAGCAAAGAGAAAACCGAGGACATAAGCGATGCCATACCAACGTACAGATATCGGCCCTATTGCAAATGCGACTGGATCAAGAGCATGGTACAAGTCATTCAGCATGGCATCACTCGCATCCCATGCCAGCACCTACCGCACGAGCGGCATTTCGCACGTCTTCGAGCAATTCGGTTGGAATCTCTTGAACAGTCGACACTCTCGCTTTACATGAGGGGCAACGCATCGTGAATAGCGCATGTTCTTTGCTCAGAACCACCATCGACTCGTATTCGAGCACATCAATCCGATCCGAAGCGCACTTCGGACAACGCATCCGATTCTCCATTTTGCGGGGCAAACCTATAGGTTCTACTGGAAGTCGTCAGCAGGTACAACAGCCTCAACGCCGGGCACACGCTCCTTCAAGATGCGCTCGATGCCGTTTGCAAGCGTCATCTGGGACAGCGGGCAACCCTTGCAGGCCCCGGTCAGCTCGACAACAACCTTGCCATCTTCGGTGACGTCAACCAGGTTCACATCGCCGCCATCGGCAATCAGGCTCGGACGAATCAAATCCAACACAGCAGCGACATCGTTCTTATCGACCATTTCATTCCCTTTCTTTCGACAGTGAATTCTGCCTCATTCTATCAGAAAAGGGCTGTTAAGACGCAAGCTTGTAGTCTGCACCCAGAATCAGCAGCACGTCTGTTTCGAATTCGTAGTATTCCGAGCTATCCACAACGCGGCCGGTACCCAATGCATCCACTACCATCTGCGCATATGCCCGCCCATTTTCGCCATGGTATGTCAACAGCGTCTCCTCGTAGATAGGCTGATCTGCGTTGCCGACCTCGACCACATCGAACCCTGCTGCCCGAAGCGTATCAGCAGTGCTCGCGGCAGCACCGACCAGGCTCGTTCCATTCTGCACCTCGATGGTGAAATCACCTGGGCGCAAATTCGAAGTATCCACGCTATCCTGATCGCTGCTGGTGGCGTTTCCTTCAGCCAGACTCTGCACGAGTTCACGCATATCGCCAGCTGATGTCACCCACATCGTTTTGCCGGAGCTTTCTACTCCAAGATCGGCATCCATGTATCCAGGAGCTGGCTTGCACACGATACTGCCCGCCGCCATCCCGGCAAATGTCCTGGAGAGTGCCATCAAATCGTTAGAGGAATAATCCG
>CAYOBD010000011.1:0-2429 GCA_964402005.1 uncultured Eggerthellaceae bacterium | reverse complement strand
TGGACCTATTGCCTCCAACTTGCCTGCAAAATCAAGCGTATCCCCAGTCGAAAACAGATCCGAGAGCAACTGCGTTGCGAACTCAAGTTGGTTTGCCATGCGATCTTGCTCGCCGAATTTTAGATTCGTAGCGCGCAGGAATGTGAGCGCCTGATCACCCGAAAGCGTTTGACTGCCTTTCGGTATGTAGTGAGAGCCCGCATGGGGGTCGTCGATCTCCTGCGTTACGTCCACGGTTACCCCGCCAAGGGCATCAACCATGTTGGCAAGACCCCGATCATCCATCTTGACATAATGCGAGATGCTGACTTCAGCAAGCTTGTTTACGGCCTCGATCAGCGCGGCATCCCCCGTAGCAGCAAGATCGCTTATCGGATGGATGCTGTTATCGCTCAAGTTCACACGCGTGTTGCCTGGGATGCATATAAGGGACAATCGCTCGTTTTTCTGGTCGACGCAGGCCAAAAGCAACACATCGGGACCTTCCGCTCCCAACGGAACAGCGGCAGCACCCAAATCGGCTGCAATCAGGGTATAACTCGGTTCATCTTCTGGAGCGGCAACCAAAACAGTGGCGGCATCCGAATCCTTGAGCGCCATGGCAGAGCCGAGCGTGCCCATGAACACCATGCAACCTACGCCCACGGCTGCTACCAGCAACGCAACGATAATCGCAATGATCACGATAACGCGTTTGCGCTTCGCACGCCGTTGAACCTCCTCCATATAGCGACGCTGCTGCACACGCGTCCTATACGCCCCCGCCTTCTCTCTCGTTGTCGATTTAGGAAGAAGGCCCGGAACTTCGCTTCGAGCCGCACGGTCAGCCGCCCTTCTGCTCGTATACCCCGAGTCAATCGAGCCGGTCCTGTGTGGGCTATAGCTAGAAGACGTTCGCCGCACATGCGAGCCGATCGTCGAATCCTCCATCCGCCGCGTCATCTTGCGCGAGTGCTTCGCGGAAAACCCGTTGTTCCTCCTTGCCGCCATGAGCCTACGTTCCCTATCCCAGCGTCGTTCTCGGCCCGCTAGCGGAAAGCTCGGATGCGTCGCAGCGCCAAACATCGGCTCCCAGAGCTTTTAGTTTCCCGACATAATCCTCGTATCCCCTGTCGATATGCTCAATGCGATGCACTTGGGTTTCGCCATCTGCAACGATGCCGGCAAGCACCAAAGCCGCTCCAGCTCGCAAATCTGTCGAGGAAACGGGTGCACCCTGCAGTTCGCAGGCACCCCTCACCAGGGCATGATGATCCTCGAGGGCGATATCGGCACCCATACGCGCAAGCTCGGCAGCGAACATGAACCTGTTTTCGAAGACGTTCTCGGTGATGACTGATGTCCCGTCGGCCAAAGTTGCAAGCAGCATGAACTGCGCCTGCAAATCTGTCGGGAACCCCGGATAAGGCAGCGTCTGGATATCGACCGCCCGAAGCGGCTTGGTGCGCGATACGGTGATCGCATCCTGCTCCTTGCTCACTTCGCAGCCCATCTCTTCGAGCTTGAGCAACGCCATATGCAGGTAGGTCGGATTGATGCCGCGAACGGTGAGAGGCCCTCCAGATAATGCGCCGCCGACGAGGAACGTGCCCGCTTCGATGCGGTCACCGACGGTGGTATGGTCGCACGCATGCAACGTCTCGACCGGTACACCCTCGATTTCGATGGTTGGCGACCCCGCTCCCTTTATGCGAGCGCCCATTTCGCAGAGCATGTTCGCCAAATCGGCAATCTCAGGTTCGCGCGCTGCGTTTTCGATTACGGTCGACCCCTCGGCGACCACACTTGCCATCAGGGTGTTCTCAGTCGCACCCACACTCGGGAAATCGAGCATGATATGTGCGCCTTTAAGCCCGTTCGGCGTAGTAGCGAGCAGATAGCCATGGTCCATCTCGAACTCGACACCAAGCGCTTGCAATCCACGCAGATGCATATCGATCTTGCGGGCCCCGATCTGGCAGCCTCCCGGCATAGCAACATGCGCCTTACCGAAACGGCCGATCAGTGGACCGAGAATCGAGATGCTCGCGCGCATCTTCGACACCAGCTCGTATGGGGTCATGAACGAATCGACTGTCGACGTATCGATCGTCAACGTATGCATGTCACGGCTCTTGCTGCCGTTGCGCACGACGCTCGCACCCAAGCATTCGAGTACGTCGACCATAACATCGATATCCGAGATTTTCGGCACATTGCGCAGCACGCACTCGCCGCTGGCCAGCACTGACGCCGCCATAAGCTTCAATGCGGAATTCTTCGCTCCGGAAACACGAACCTCGCCCGATAAAACGCCGTTGCCCCTCACAACGATGATTTCATCTGCCATGCCATTCACCCTTTATGACCCGTTCAGCATGTCAAGTAAGTAGCTCTATTATAAACGAAGCCCCAGTCTTTGAAACTGGGGCTTCGTCTTAGGAAACTCT
>CAYOBD010000010.1:0-19111 GCA_964402005.1 uncultured Eggerthellaceae bacterium | reverse complement strand
GGTGATGTTCTCGACAATGATCGAGACATCGACCTTGCCTCTTTTGATTCTGCTTTTGAAGATCGATTTAATTTCTTCTTCTGCGAAGGAATATCGTTTCGGCATTTTGACTGCGATGTCCACGTAACGATGGTTCACGGTCTTGACTTCCGCGATCACGTTGCGCTTGCCGTCCGAATATTCACCTCTGCCAAATCCTGTCATACTTTTTATCATACAATACTCTCCATTCTTCAGTTGATTTATGATACTATGGGTATTGTAGAGTATTTCTTTGAAAATGACAAGGCAGGTGCGTATGTCCTACGACGGCATCGTAACGGGCGCGATGGTCCGCGAACTGAGCGAAGCTATCACCCTCGGCAAAATCGAAAAAATCTACCAGCCGCAGCCGGAGCAGCTGCTTTTTGTCATGCACACGAAGCGCGGTAAGCAAAGGCTTTTCGTCTCATCCAGCGGCAATCATTCCGCCGCGTATCTCGTCGGCGAAACGCCGGAAAACCCGGTCAAACCTCCGGTCTTTTGCATGGTCCTGCGCAAGCACCTGACCGCCGCCAGGATCACATCGGTCAGCCAGCACGAAAGCGACCGTATCATCGAGATCGTTATGGAGACGGTCAACGAACTCGGTTTCAATGAAAACCGCAAACTCATCATCGAGATTATGGGTAAGCACAGCAACGTGCTCCTCATCAATATGGAAACGGGCAAGATCATCGACAGCATCAAGCACGTGAGCATCGATGTGAACAGAGCCCGCCAGATCCTGCCGGGCAAACTGTATGAGTACCCGCCGGCACAGGAAAAACGACCGCCGGCCGAGGTGGACGAAGCCTACATGGAATCCCTCGTGAACGGACAGCTCCAGCCGGAGCGCAGCATCCTTGCGGGCATTCAGGGAATCTCCCCGGTCCTGGCTCAGACGATCGCAAACGCCGCCGGCGCAGCAGACGTGTCCAGTGCCAGCGCCTACGACTTCCTGGGCAGACTCCTCTCCTCTATCGATAACGGCACCTTCACGCCGGTCGTCTACGTGGATGAGGACGGCAAGCCGGCCGATTTTCACATCACGTCCCTCAGTGTCTACGAGGACGATCCGCGGTACAGGGCTTTGCGCTTCGAGACCCTGAGCGAAGCGGCTTGCTATTTCTTCGTGAACCGGGAGTCTTCGAACACCGTCAAGCAAAAGTCCAACGACCTTCTCCGCGTCGTCAACGGCGCTCTCGACAAGGCGCGTCTCAAGATGCAAAGACTTGGCGAGGACCTCTACAAAGCCGAAAACTCAGACAAGTACAGGCTCTACGGCGAGCTTTTGACCGCCAACCTGCACCTGGCGAAACAGGGCATGAAGGAGGTCAAAGTCATAAGCTACTACGATGGTTCCGAAGTCACGATCCCTCTGGATCCGAAGTTCACGCCGGCCAAAAACGCGCAGAATTACTACAAGCGCTACGGCAAGGCGAAAACGGCCATAAAAGAAAAGAAGCTCCAGATCGAGGAGACTTCTGCTGATATAGAATATCTGGAATCCGTTGTTTCCTTCATCGAGCGCGCGGGCTCCATCGAGGAGATCGATCTTATCCGCCGCGAGTTGACGGAGGCGGGCTACATCCGTTACCGCAAGCCGCCGAAGAACGCTGCTCGCAAGAAGTACAAACCGCAGCCATACAGTTATACCCTCACCTCGGGCAAGCGCTGCGAGGCCGGCAGAAACAACAACGAAAACGATTTTCTCACAATGAAAAAAGCATCCGGGCAGGACCTTTGGTTCCACACCAAGGACATACCCGGATCTCATGTCATATTATTTTTGGATGGCAGCGAGCCGACGGAGACCGATCTCTTTGAGGCCGCGTCCATCGCCGCTTACCACAGCAAAGGCACAGGCTCGCAGAACGTGCCTGTCGACTACACCAAAGTCCGCTATGTGAAGAAGCCCTCCGGCGCAAAGCCCGGATTCGTGATTTTCACCCACAACAGGACCCTGTACGTGGATCCGAAACTTCCGGAATAGCGGTGCGCCCGGCAGCTGCGTGTCGCCGGCTACCCGGTGCGGCAGCGTTACGCTTCCTGCGGATCGCTGAAGTCCGACGGATTGACGACGAACTGGATGATGCGGTCGATGACCTCGTCGCCGGTGCTGTCTTTGCCGCCGTTGTGGATCTCATGGAGCAGATCTTTCCACTCAATCAAGCCGACGTTTTCGCCGGCTTTTTTAGTGCGTGCGAAGAAATCTCTGGATCCCTGCGGATCGCAGACCTTGTCTTCGGAACCGATCATGAGCAGTGTCGGTGTCTGCTCCGTCAGGCCTTTGGTCGGCAATGTCCCATCCTTGAGCGCGATACCGATGTCGAAGCCGTCAGCGGCGCAGGCCAGTGAGATTTTGTTGAAGACCAGCGGATTGTCGTTATACGGTTTGACGTAATCCGGATTTCCCAGGAGTTCTTCGTCTACGTTGGAGTGGATGCCGAGAGACGGCGCGATCTTTGCCATCAGCTTGACGACTCTATAGACAGGCTTCGGGATCGCTTTGACCAGCGTGATCCAAGGGGACGTGATCAGGTACGCAGCCGGCAGGTCGCACATCTCGCCTCTGTATCTGTAATCCAGAGTGATGTTTCCGCCCATGCTGTGTCCGTACATGATGATGTCCTTACCCGGGTATTTATCCTTCGCATATTTCAGGAGCGTCGTGATGTCGTCAAAGACCTTTGCCCTCGGGGCACAGTGGCCTCTCGGACCGTCAGTTAGGCCGTGGCCGCGCAGGTCCATGGAAACGACGGCGATACCCTTCTCATTGAGACGCTGGGCGATTCTGTCGTATCTTCCCGCGTACTCGCCGATGCCGTGGATGATGCAGACCACTTTCTGGGGATCAGCGACATCCCACAGGTATGCCTCGATGGTTCCGTATTCCGTTTTCGCTAGTTTGAAATTCTCATACATTTTCTCTACCTCACCGTTTCGTAACTTACAAAATTTGGGTTTTATTTTACAAACAGGCAGTTTGTTATTGCGCGTGCAACTGACCTGAATTATAGTTTTGCATGCAACCGGACGGCCTACTATGACCATGTGGATAAGACGCACAAGAACTGGGCCAAGGTCTCAACTGCGCAAATGCGAGTTAGAAGATACGAAAGGACACGCGGCTATCACGAGATCTGGCTCAAGTACGTCGAGTCGATGGAAGACGCAAACCTGAGCAAGAACACCATCGGACAGGCGCAGATCACGCTGGAGATTCCCAACACCATCGGTCTTACTCCCCAAGAAACGAAGGCGATGGCGAGGAAGATTCTTCAAAGCATGTCGAAGGCATAGCCTATCCACGCAGAACATCGTCCATCATCGCGTATCTGATTGCATCGATGGAATGATCGTTGCCATCCGGAATCTCGTCTATCCAGTTCCCTTCGCGGTCGCGCATGTACTCCTTTAGAGAAAACTCCGCGAAGGTGAGCGGGCAGCGCCTGGAATCGATAACGATCTCCCGAAGCCCCGCCAGCCATTCGTAGGAAAGCCGCCTCATGCGCCCCTTCCGCGCAGGATGCGCCCGAATCCCCAGATCCCGCCGATAGGTCGTCATCTGGACCTTGCCATCGGGCGTGTCGTCGCACCACACGATCTGGTCGTGAAAGTAAGGCTCGTCGCCGGGCTCGTCGGCATAGGTCAGCGATTCGAGAACGACCTTCCCGGTCTCCTCGGGAGTCTTCTTGTTGGCGCTATGCTCCTCGAAGACGAGAAGGCGCCTGGCCCCAGGCTCCCACGCGCACCGCACGAACCGCCAGGGATCCGGGAACCATCCCCAATCGATCCCGTTGCGAAGCCGCTCGAACCCACGTATGCGCTCATCGGAAATCTCCTCGTCGCAAACGTTCCCGAACACAGCGCCGCCCGTGCCGGTCACCTCGCCGAGGTACTCCCATCGCCACCCCTGATCGTCGACCTCGCGGTAGTACTCCGCCTCCTCGATGAAAGGCCCGCCCAGCCAGTCGGGATGCACGTCGACCACGTCTAGATACGAGCTGTGCCGCACGAACGTGTCCGCACGGTTCTTCCGCTCCAGGCACTCCACGTTCACCCACGACCAAAGCGTCTTCGGCGGGTTATAGCTGTAGAAAATCCAGAAGGCGTCGCCGCCACGGCGAAGAGAATTGAGAATGGAACGCACCGCCTCGATACCCTCGAACTGGTCCAATTCCTCGAACCACACGACAGCGGAATAGCCCTTGGTGAACTTCACGCCCTTCAGCTTCAACGGGTCATCAGCACCCCTGAACACGATGCGCTGCCCGGTAGGCACGTACGTGATCTCCATGGGGGAAATCTTCGCCTTGAAATACGCTTCGAGACCAAGGGAAGAGATCGCCCAGATCACCTGATGGAAGACGCTATCGCGCAGCGTGTTGCCGAACCGCCTCACCACCACCGCGTTCGAGAAGGGGAAGGCAACGATGAGAAGCACGATGCAGAGCGAAATGAAGGAAGACTTCGTGGAACCACGCCCGCCATGAAGCCAGTAATTCGTGTGCCCGTGAGCCATCACGTCGCCGAGCACGTCGTGGAACTTGGGGATGACGAGCTCCGAGGCCGTGACCTCAGACATCGCCGTCGTCCCCGTTCGCGACCTTGACCTCGACGCCCAGCGTGATGTGGGGCGTCTCGTCGCCGCCGTCGTCGCGCGAACGCTCGGCCTTGCCGTACTCGTCGGGGTACTTGCGCTCGAGAAGCCACGCGGCCGCGGTCCAGTGCTGCGGCTTGTCGGCGGCCGCCTCGACCTTCTGCAGCAGCGTCTCCTTGTAGCCCGACTCCGCTCTTTTTAGGCCCTCATTTAACGAACGTTTCAGCTTGGTGTCGTCTTCGCGCAACCAGCGGTAGAAGGTCTGCTCGGCAATCCCGAGACCCTTGCAGATGTCGGCGTTCGACAGGCCGTGGGATTTCATCGTCACGGCTTGCTCGACCAGTTGGGATGTCAGCTTCGGCTTTCTCATGGCTCAATTAAAACCCGTGGTTGCAATTACGAGCGCCCAGCCTTGAAGTGCTTGCGCATGCTCTTGACGTCGAACCCGTACTTCTCGCAGGTACGTCGGTTCTGCTGGCGAAGGTTATGGTAGTCGCGCTTGGCTTCCTCGAGCGACGGGCCGTTCAGATGCTCCATCCGCTCACGTTCGATGGCCTCGGAGAAGGCGATCTCCTCCTGTACGCGGTAGTACGCACTGCAACGTGGGCACATGTGCGTGAGGCGGTTCACGCTCTCTACGAGCTCGCCGCACTCGGGGCAGCGGTGGCGCATCTTCAAGCTGACGCCCAGGATGCTCGCGCGAACCTGCACTGCGTGCTTAGTGTGGGAAACGCCGAACCGCCTCTCGATCTCGTCGCGGATGGCTTCGGCTCCTAGGAAGCGAAGCTCGCGAATGATGTTTTCTTGCCCGACGGTCCACCTCATGCCGAACACCTGCCTTTAGGGCTTGAGGGGTCTCCAGCACTCGCGCATGGTGCAGGGCGCATCGCGGGGACGCTTCGGCCCCCGCATGCGTTCCCTGCCCTCCAAGCAACATTCCTTATAAGGGTCTTGAGAGGGGGTAGTCTCCTATCAATTTGAGAGGTTGACACCTTCCACCTCCTCCGGTCTTCTGACGATGCGCGCTTTGCCGCTCCCGGGGTTCATGCGCATGTATTTCTCGCTTTGATCAACCCACCGGTTCACCGTGTTCGTAGACCAGCCGAGCTTCTCCTCGAGCTCATCGCGGAAGCAGTACTCCTTACCGTCGAGCAAGGTCATGCAGGCGGCATCGAGCTGGGCAATCTTCCCGTGGTTCTCTGCTTCCTTCCGCAACTTCGCGGCTTCAGACTGTCCTCCGAAATTGGGCTTGCAATCTGCAAGGAGTCCAGTTGAATCCGCCTCGTGCAGCGGGAATTCGAACCACAGGTCCAGGTGATTGTGAGGTTCGAACTCCCGTAGCGTGTAACTCATCCTCCAACCCGTAAGGTGCTTTACCGATGCAAGCTTCTTGCTCTGCATGGCCATCTGGAATGTTCCCTCGTCAATCACGAGCTCGGTGAGGTCGAGTACCGCATCCGGCGCACGCCCGAAAACGCCCGAGCCACTCGACCTGTCAATTGCGGACTTGAGACCCTGCGCCCCCTTCGAATGGTGGTGGCTGATGACGACGGCGCATTCCAGGCTCACGCAAATCCTGTCGAGTGCGGCGAAGAAGATGCGAATGTCACGGGCGTTGTTCTCGTCTCCGTCTTGGACCATATACGCAGGGTCGATTATCACCAGGCCGAACTCACCCTTTTCGCATCGTTTTATCAACTCCAATGCAATCTCATCAAGGCTGTGCGTCGTGCCGCGCAGGGGCCAGATGACGAGGTTTTCGCTCAACATCTTCTGATTAAGTTGCTTGGCTTTGGCGACAACGGTTATACGTCTCTGCAGCGTGCGCGGATCCGTCTCGAAATCGATGAACAGAACCTTTCGCTGTGCGCACTTGTGGCCGATCCAGTAACCCCCGCAGGCCACGCTCTCGGCGAGGTTTATGAGGCACCACGTCTTTCCCGCCTTCGACGGACCCGACAGGAGCATCTTATGGGTCTCGAGCAGCATTCCATCGATGATGTAATCGGGCATCTTCGGCAACTTGTCCTCGAACACGATCGCATTCTGGAACTCGGGGAAAGCCGCCTCTGTTTCATTTGCCGTTGCTGCTGCTTCGGCGGCTTCGAGGTCCTTCATGAACTCATCGTTCATCTCGGCACCCCCAAACCGTCGTCACAAGCGGATATTCATCGCCCTCGAATTGGGGAACCTCCTCGAAATGCCAGTCGACATCCTTGCGGGCCATCAGCCATTCGTTGGCGTCTTTGGCGCCGTTCGGATAGGCGGGCATCATGCAGTGGGCGATGCCGATGACGTCAAGGTCGTGCGCAATCTGCACGGCAGCCTTGCGGCCCTCAGAATCCTCGTCCATGGCAATGACGATCTTGCCCGGCCTGCTCTTCTTCGGAGCGTGATAGAGAACACTCGATAGCCTCGGGGCCATGCTCACGCCCCCAAGCGCCATCACCGGGCGGTCAATCATCTTGTCGAGAGAAATAGCGTCGATTAGTCCTTCTGCCACCACGACCGTATCCAACCCCGCCGTCAGCATCCACTCGCGGTACAGAGGCGATTTCAACCCCTTGGGACGCCATTCCTTGTTCCTGGGCTTGCTCTCGCCCTTGGGAATCGTGCGGAGCATCGCGTAATTGGCTTTCGTATAGTCGCGGTTCCAGTACGGAATCACGACGTAGCCATACGCATCGGGCTCGTAGGCGTTGAACTCGGGCATGATCTCCTTCGACTTGCGCGTGAACCCGAGCCCGCAGCGGGTAATGTCATCATCGCCGAGGCCGCGGTCCTGGAGGTAGGCCATCGCCGGCACGCCGTTCGGGTACGGCTTGCCCTCGGGGTCAATTACCGTCCCGAGGTCGTAAATCTGGGCGAACGCCTGGAAGGCGGCATCGCTGATCTCGCCGCCTCCGGCTTCAACGGGTTCCGGGAACGGCGGAGCGGGCTTCTTCCTCTTCGGCTTCCAGGGTTTATCGTGCTTCATTGCGTCACCGTCGAGCCGCATGCCCACGGCCTCGGCCGCTTTCGCTGCCTTTTCGGGAAAGGTCGTAACGCCGTTGTCGACACCCGCGAGCTCGAAGATGTCCGCGCTGAAATCACACGACCAGCACCTGACCCTGTTGGTCTTCTTATCGAAGGTCATGGAAGGGTGTCGGTCCTCGTGGTCGGGGCTCAGGCAGCGGAACGCCCGCGACAGATCGGTCACTCCGTGCACGTTCGCCAGGTAGTCGGGCATCATCCCGCGCAGTTCCTCGCGCTGCGCGTCGCTAACCATCTCGACCCCAATCAGAACCCATGGGAAATGCAACAGACCCATAAAATGAATCACGAACAGAGCCTGAAGTATAATGCGCATGAGGGCACAGAGATGCGCTCTCACACCAGGCGACCTGCTTCCCTCCGCCGACCAAAGCACGGGAAGTGGGTCGTTTTGCAATCAGTTTCATAGGTTTCACCCCTCTTTCGATTTCTGTGTCATCAGAACCCCTAGATCTCGCCATTGACGTACGCAATGAAGCGTGTCTTGGGGATGTACCAGCGACTCTCGCCAATCTGAACGGCCGGCAGCTTCCCTTTCCGGCAAAGCCTACGAATATACTCGACCGTCATGCCGGTGATCTCTGATATGTCTGCCGGTGTGAGCAGATCAGGATAAGTTGCAAACAGCTCAGTTGAATTAGCAATTCCAGCTGACATCTACAACACCACCTTTACTTCTTTCACAGGCTCAAGGAGGCTGTTTCCGCCATCTTCAAGCCCCAACTTCTTGGCTATTCGCTCACGATGCCTGGGATACATAACGCCATTTTTCTCCGCATTGCAGATGTAAGATGCGTCTACCCCGACATACGCGCCAAAGTCACGCTGAGACATTCCGAGATCACGTCTCACGAATTCAATCTTGCGCATTTGAATTCACCAACTTTCTTGTTGACGCAAGCTTCTTTGACCATTACTATTGTTGTTGATAAGAAGTCCCGAATCAAATTAATTTTTTAGGGGACATATGAGCGGAATATCAACAAGACGCGGATTCAAAGTCGAGCCTATTTCATGGCCCGTCGTCGAAGTCGAACGCGTTGAGATCAAACCGATTGATATATGCCCTAACGAAAAGTACGGCGTTGGCGTTCCCCTCAAAGAAGACGCCACAATCTATGGCGTCAGGGCAAAGACCGTTGGCGGAGCCGTATTTGCGGACATGATGAGCGCAGATGATCTTCCGACGGAATTCTTTAACCATCAGCTACTCGAATACGACCCCCAAGACCAAGACTCCCTCATCCAGTTCATTAACGATTGGGGAATGCCGTTCTCCCCACAGAGAAATGCGAAATTCTGCCTGAAGGATTGGGGTATCATCTGGCAGCTTACAGAAACAGGTATCGCTGAAACGTGGAATCTTGAGGAAGCCTTAACAGAAACGGACCTCGACACCGATGGCATCCTCATGAAAATGATTGAGAATGGCGAGCTTACACAAGAGAATGCGCTCGACAAAATCATGGAAGTTAACTCAAAAGCGTGCTTCGACACCATCGGCAACGTCATCTCTCTTATGGAGGCATCAGTGACGCTGTATGTTTTGCAGGAGACCGTGCGTATCCTCACCCAGGTTGAACGAAGCGGTAGCTGGGCGGCCGATGACATAGACAGGGTCCTCGGCGTACTCAACGCCGGGTCAAGAAACGAAAAGATCGCTCTTCCTGCCACCTATTGGTACTACAGCGAGATGTCAAATCTCAATACAGAACTTTCGAGCCGCGGAAACCTCACTCCCGCAATCTGCAATCAGATATTGGCATGCATTGCAGATGAAGCGGAGTGGCGCGAATGCGCATGCGAGGGATGTGGCAAGTTGTTCAAGCGTAAGCAATCGAGCTCATCTAACCCCGACAGCGACTCAATTTATTGCTGCGATAAATGCATGGAGCGCCAGAAGAAGCGCAACCAGCGGAAAGCGGCCAAAAACCGCATCAAGCATTAACCACTCCCGCCCCACGTAGGGCGTGAGGATAGATATCCCAGTTCACGACGTTCGCTAGCAAAGGAGGTGAAATGTAATGGCAAAAGGAGACGGAAGCATTACCGAAGAGAAAAGGCACAATGGGAAAAGTTTCAGCCCAAAGCACTGGCGAGTTTGTGTATCTCTCGGCACCGACCCTATCACGAAGGAACGCATCAAGGTTCAGGAAATCGTCGTCGGCACCAAAGCGGAAGCGCGAAAAACACGTGATCGCATTAAATCTGAACACGAAAACGGACTCACCATCGAAGGCGAGAAGATTACTTTCGGCAAGTTCGCCAACGATTGGCATGAAGCCCGCGTTGCCGCCGGTGAGGTAGGTGCCACGCGACTCAAACGTGAGAAGTCCATCATCGATGAATTCTGCTCGTACATGGGAGATGTTCGCATTCGACAGATCACACCGCATGCAATCGATTTCGTGTACACCAAGATTCGCCAGGACAAGATCGAGAAGCGCGGCAAAATCAGCGGTACGACGATGAACATGTACCACAAGCTACTCAAGCAGATACTTGCCAAGGCAGTCGATTACGACATCATCCTTCGTAATCCAGCCGACAGGGTCAGCGCCCCCAAGTGTGATACCGCAGAGCGCAAATCACTTACGGCAGATGAGGTTCGAAGCTTGCTCAAGGCTATCGATGAATACGAGAACGAAGCATATGCGGAGCTTGCCAATAAGCAACGTCGCCCGAACAACGAGCCCTCCAGGCTCCAAGGTCTGTCGAAAATCGGCAACGTCATCGGAACGAGAGTCGCCCTCGCAACTGGTATGCGCCGCGGTGAAATCGTTGGACTCACATGGGGCGATATCGACCTCAAGAACAAACGCTTGCGCGTTGCCAAGTCTATAACTGTCCTCGGTGAGATTAAGCAGCCGAAAAGCGAGGCTGGAAAACGCATCATCAACCTCGATGACTCAACGGTTTCTCACTTGGAAACATGGAAAGCCTGCCAGGCAGAACAGCTGGAGGAGCTCTGTATAGAGCAAGGTCCCAATACGCCAGTATGTTGCTCTGACACCGGTGACTTCATGAACCCCAACAACTTCAGCCGCTGGTGGAGAGGATTCGCATCAAAGCATGGATTCGAGCATCTTAAGCTACATGAGCTGAGACATACCCAAGCAACCCAACTTCTGGCGAACGGGCTCGACATGAAGACGGTTCAGCGGAGGCTCGGCCACTCATCCGCCACCCTCACATTGAACCTATACGCACACGCGCTGCCAGAGATGGACGAGAAGGCAGCAGACTGCATCGGCAACCTATTCTCCTCTGAGCCAGAGGCGAACGAAGTAAAGCAAGAATTGCGGCTGAAAACGGCGTAACGGTCCCGCCGACCGCATTGTCCCGCCGTTGTCCCGCCGCACCTGTAAAAGGCCGCGAGGATAAGAAAAAGGCCAGGGCGTTGAGCCGCTGACCTCGTGTTTCCTGGTAGCTCCGACCGGATTCGAACCGGCGACCTCCGCCTTGAGAGGGCGGCGTCCTAAACCGCTAGACGACGGAGCCACGTATGTCAGGCGCTGTGTCGAGATGGCTGGGGTGGGAGGAGTCGAACCCCCACATACGGCACCAGAAACCGCTGTCCTACCATTAGACGACACCCCATCGACTTCTCGACGGTGCACACCGAATCGATGTGCAAGCGCGAATGGTTATATTACGCATCGCCAGCGATTTCGTCAAGCATTTTGCGACGTTGCAGAAAGGTTCACAATTTCGTCGCATGGTCATATCTCGCAACACTCCCATTCTGTCGAGTAGCATTCTGCTGAATTGCATTTCCCTACGCTGCCGGCATTTCTCTATGCACAGAATTCAACGCGCTAGCTAGGCCCCGTATGATCCACTGGTCGCCGTAGCAATTAACATCTGAGAGAATCACGAGGACATAGGCTCGGCCAGACGAATCCACCACGATTGCGCCATCATTGAGCGCAGCGTATCCCTCGTACCAGGGAACCCATCCTGGTTTGCTGTACACCGTATTGCTCCCTGACAGCGCCTCGCGTATGCACGAATAGTAGGAATGGTTGAACGTCTGCCTCCAAAGCCACGTGTAGCGGCCCCCGCTATTTTCATACGCGTAGAGCTTCGTCCATATAAGCGCCAGCTCCTTCGCAGTCATCGATGGGTAGTACTCGCTTGCAAGGTACCCAAGTCCGACAGTGTTCAGCCACGCTTTGAAACCAGATGTCCCATACATGCTTCTCAGCTGCCGATACGTATCGTTATTCGAATTTACGATGGTCTCCTCCATAAGCCATCTCACGTCGCCGAGCGACACCCTGCCCTTATCGAGCAGATCCTGGAATATGTATGTCACGTAGGCGGCTTTGAATGTGCTTGCCCCCTTCATGCGACGATCCCCGTCGAGCGAAACCGTCATGCCGGTCTCCATATCGATCATGGCGAATCCGACATCGCATCCGTTGCCCCAAGCGTTCTGGAGAGCGTTGACAACTCTCCTATAAGCCGAGTTGCTCATTGAATACGAGCGGCCTTTCGCATCAAGCCGTATGCCCGATCCAACTTTTCCAGGTATCTCTCCCACAAGGTTCTTCATGCTGCCGTTGTCGCCTGCATTCACCGTTGTTGCCTGCAAGCGCCACAGCTGCGCCGCTCCACCTTTGCTTTTCGTCGTGCAAACATTCGAACCAGCGACGGTCTTACCCGAAAACGCGAGGACGCCGCCGTTCATCTTATTGGTTATTTCGATTCCCGAATCGGTGAGCGTTACCTTCCACAACTGCGCATCCCCCGATTTAGCGGCTTCAATGCTCACGTTTGCAACCCCATTCTTTGCAGTCGCCGCCGCAGTCAGACGATTGCCGGTAAGCGCCATATAAATCCAGTAATAGCCCGATCCGGCGTGGACGAACGTAAACTTCTGCGCATTCGTGTTGTTGGGGGTGTACATCCAAGCATTCGTTCCAGCCGCCCACGAACCGCTCTTAGCGTCGACGCAAAGATTGCCTGCGTGTGTTACGAGCGTATAGACTCCCGGCTGGATAATCAACGATTGGCGCACGACGCGGAATAGCTGTGCCGTACTGCCCTTCGAGCTTTGAGCCACCAGCGCTGCGCCACTTGCTTCCTTGCCTCCCGACACCGTTATGGCACGCCCAGTGGAAGCATTCGTGATAAGAATGCCCCCGCCTTTCACAGTTATCCGCCATTGCTGCTGCTTCGAGAGCGTTCCTGACTTCCCCTTCGGCCTCTGGACCACCTTGCCGCCCTCGTCTGTTATATATTGGCCGGACGCAAGCGATTGCAAGCTGTAATATCCGCCACCCAGGTTGCGGATATAGAAGCGCTGTCCAAGCGCGCTGCTAGCATTCTGCAACTCTGCAGGCGCACCGGAAGCTATCGACTCTCCTCTTATCCCGGCTGTCTGTCCACCCGATCCAAGCTTCGTGTAGAGCGCGTACACTCCCGTATCGACTGCGGAAATCTGCGTAAAAACGAACTTCTGAGCGTTCGATGCGTTCGGGATGGCGGTTTGGATATTGGCGCCGTTGGCGTTCTTACCTCCTGCAACACTCGCAGCCAGACCGTTGCAAGCGCATATCAAGGAATAGGTACCGTCTTTGTTTTCCGTTATGGCCCATTTCTGAGCCGCGGTTCCATTCGCTTTATACTGCCAGATGTTCCCGCTTGGCGTCTTCTTTGCTCCGGCGACATCGAGAAGCATTCCCGAGCACATGCACTCGATCGTATAGTAGCCATCCTTACCGTATGTCACCTTCCAACGCTGCGCAGTCGTTCCGTTTGCGGTGTAAAGCTGCACATTAGCCGCAAGGCTCGTCGATGCTCCGGACACATCGGCGACCTTGTTCGCACTGACTTTCGAGCCGATTGTGTACATGCCGTCTGGAACCGTGCGCCCGCCTTTTACCTTCTGGTTTACTTTCAGAAATACGAATTTTTGGGCGACTGTGTTGTTCCATCGGTACAGCTGTATATTCGTCCCATTCGATTTCCGCGCGCCATAACAATCAAGCACGTAGGAATGATTTTTCGAAGAGACTATGCGATAACCACCAGATACGGGCTCAATCAGCCATTTTTGCGCCAGTGTTCCGTTTGTTCTGTACTGATGGATGTTCGTACCATTGGCCATCCGCGCACCTGCGGCATCGAGCGCTTTTCCCGACCCGACATTTATGAACGTATAGCGGCCCTGCTTATCGTACGATACGCGCCATATCTGAGCTTTTGTTGCGTTTCCTTCGTATAGCTGTATGTTTGCAGTATCCCTCTTGCTGCCACCCGACACATCGATGGCTTTATCCTGCGCATCAGCTCTGAATATGTAATAGTCGCCTGGCTCGATCGGTGTTGCTGCCGATTCAGAAGCGGCAGTGGTAAGCGCCGTGGATTGCAGCGAACCTTGGCCTCCTGCGTTCGGTTCGCTTGCGAAAGCGTAGTGGGAAGCCGTTAAGAGCATGACCGCGGATGCGAGAAGCAGAGCGGCTAGGAGCATCCATCTCGAATGAATAGCGGTCGAGCGCTTAGTCATACTGGATTCCATGGCGCCTCCTTGTGGGGATAGAATCCTATAAATCTACTTCGATTCTATCTCGTGCCTCCTGGTAAATGAACTCAGATTCCTAGTTTTTTCCGCTTCTTACAACGCCGATTCGGTGATTTGATTAGTTCTGAAGCTAGTATCTGCCGCTTGGGACATACTTGGCATTAAAAAAGGCGGCCATCAAGACCGCCTTTCGCACCTACTTGCAGCTAGCATCTACTTGCTGCTACATACTCTCGAGAGCATCAGCAAGCTCTTGTAATCCTTCAGCCCCTCCGACAGCCCCGCTATACGCTGCTGCTGCTGCACCGAATATCATTCCTACGACTATTATCACTATCAGCCAGATAACCAGTGCGACTATGCTGCACACAAGGCCGGCAACCGCCATGCCGCCTTCCCTGCGTTTCAGACCGATGGAAGATGCAACGACCCCGACAAGCGCAGCAACCAGACCCACCACGTAGATGGGCGTGAACGTAAGCACCAGGCCGGCAATTCCGCAAATCATGCCAACGAGAGCCATGGTCTTCGAACCTGAACCAGCAGGCCTTCCAGCTGAGCCGTATGCCTGCGCTTGCTGCTGGTATGTCTGGATTTGCTGCTGCTGATTCTTATTCTGCACCTGATTTGGCTGTTGTTGAGCGGGCTGAGCCACCTGCGGAGACCCACACGTTGGGCAGAAGCGCACGCCATCACGCACCTGGTTACCACACTGAGGGCAAATCATATTCACTACTTCCTTTCTAGACTATTCGTCTAAATCGCACCATGTAAGCCGATTATCAACGAATAGCAATCCGAGTCAACCCACACCCGTCCCAAGAGTGATACATTGATATCAGAGGGAGAACCGAAATTTCGTAGATAGGAGTTTTGTATGAAGCAACGTGTGTTGGCGCTCGGAATTGCCATAGCGGCGGCATTTGCCGCATTCACCATCGTCGTAGGCTGCAGCGAGCCGATGACGCTCGAAAAGTATTTCAAAGATAATCCGAATGAATGGGCCACCGTCGAGAACCAGCTCCAGAACATGAGCGGAGACATGTTCTCGCTCGACGTTACCGTTGAGGGCAACAACATCAAGCAGATCATGACCTATACCGATACGTTCCACGCACAGCAGGTTGCCGAGATGAAAGCTTACTTCGAGGCCCAGAAAGCCAGCCTCGTGTCGCAGCTGCAAAGCAGCATCGCTTCTGTCGAACAGGGTGCCAAAGTCGATGGCATATCCTGGTACGTGCAGTTCAACAACGGTGATGGCTCCGAGATTTTCAGCATAACCATCGACAAGAATACAAAAGTTGACAGCGCGCCTGCCGATACAGCGGCAGGTACTTCGGGCAACGCCGCATAGCCAGGCAATACCCTATCAAATCTGAAGCGGCGGCGCTATTTGCGTCGCCGCTTCTTTTATCGGAGCAAACGTCACACAGGCTCACATGAGCTTGCCCCGTCAATTCACAGGCGCAATCACCCGACTTACCGATAGCGCCACATGTGATCGATCGGTCCGCAGCCTCTTCCAAGATCAAGGCCGGACGCCAGTGCGCCGCTCACATACTCTTTGGCGTGCCGTACGGCATCCTCGAGGCTCTCCCCTTTCGCCAAGCCGCACGCTATTGCACTCGATAGCGTGCAACCGGTTCCATGTGTGTTCGATGTCTCAATGCGCGCAGCCTCCAAACGAACTATTCCGCCATCCCGCATGGCAAGCACGTCGTAAGCATCGCCTTGGCCATGCCCCCCTTTAACAAGAACGGCTGCAGCTCCGGTTGCGAGAAGCTCTCGGGCAGCGCGTTCCTGCTCCCCCCGAGATTCAATCCTATGGCCCGCAAGCACGCATGCCTCAGGCATGTTCGGCGTGATGACATCCGCCATCGGCAGCAAATGGTCGCACAAAGCTTCAACGGCACCGCCTGCAGCCAAGCTGTCTCCGCTTGTCGCCACCATAACCGGGTCGACTACGATGTTCCCGGCGCCATGGCGCTTAAGCGACTCCGCAATGACAATCACGATTTCGGGTGAGGACACCATTCCGATCTTCACTGCATCCGGACGTATATCGTTGAACACAGCGTCGATCTGCTCTCTGACGAATCCCGGATCCACATCGAGCACGCCATGGACGCCCAGGGTGTTCTGCGCGGTTAGCGCCGTTATCGCCGTCTGTGCGAACAACCCGAACGCCGAGATAGTCTTGATATCGGCTTGTATTCCCGCCCCGCCGCTTGAATCGGATCCCGCAATGCTCAGCACCGAAGGTATTCTCATCTGAACGTCCTTTCGCACACAGCGCGCAGCCTTCTCGTCGCTTCTTTGCAATCGTCAGCTGCGAAAATCGCCGAAACCACAGCAGCCCCATCCGCGCCGCAGCCCTTCAATCTGGGTATCGTGATCTCATTCAAGCCGCCGATGCCAACGACGGGTATATCAACGGTAGCGCATATACGTGCGAGCTCATCGAATGTCACATCCACCGCATCAGGTTTTGTGGCTGTTGGGATGAGCGCTCCTACACCGAGGTAATCGGCGCCTTCCTCCTGAGCCTTCAAGGCCTGCTCGACCGTCTGGGCCGAGACACCGATGATTGCATCGGGGCCCAGCATTGCGCGCGCATCCGCACATGCAGCATCTTCTTGCCCTACGTGCACACCATCAGCGCCTATTGCAACTGCCGCATCGACATCGTCGTCGACAACGAAGGGAATACCCTGTGCATGGCAGATTTCGCACAGCTCTTTTCCCAGAGCTACGACCTCATCGAGCGGAGAATCTTTCTCTCGCAGCTGAACGAACGTCGCACCTCCCTCGATCGCTTGGCGAACGCACTCAGAAAGCGTTCGCCCCTCTAGCCAAGAACGGTCGGTAACCGCGTACAGAAGCATCGACTCCCGCAGCTCTGTTTTCGATGGTTTTGTCATACGCAGGCCTATTCCTTAGCGAATCTGCTCAATCATCGCACCCTGCTCGAGCGCATCGCTGTCCATGTTGTACATCGCATCGAGCAGGTATGTGCGGAAAGACCCGTTGCCGTCTGCTTTGCCCATCCGCGCTGCAGCGATTTGGCCAGCCAACCCTTCGCATGCCACAGCAGCGGCAACAGCTTCGACCAGATTGTCGGGATTCGCAACGGCGTAAGCGGCAACAACGCAGGAGAGCATGCATCCAGCCCCGGTAATACGGCCCATAATCGGCGTTCCGTTGCGTATAGCGAAGGCTCGTTGTCCGTCTGCAACGATGTCGATGGCACCGGTGATAGCCATTATGGCGCCCGTTTTCTCCGCAAGTCTGCATGCGAATGAAGCACCTTCGGCCAGGTTCGCCTCCGTCACTGTATCGTCTGGGTTTACATCAACTCCGCGCGTCGATGATGCAGATCCCGCAAGCGCCTTGACTTCAGACATATTCGCGCGTACGACGGTTACATTGCAGGCATCCAGAAGCTCGCCAGCCGTGCCCGTCCGCAAAGACGAAGCACCAGCTCCAACAGGATCGAGCACGATCGGATGCCCAAGTTCGCCTGCACGAGCTCCCGCGATATGCATGCCCTCGATCGATCGCTTATTGAGGGTTCCGATGTTCAGCACGAGACCGCCGCATATCGATGTTATATCGGCTACATCTTCCGGCTCGTCACTCATGATCGGGCTCGCACCGCAAGCAAGCAGCATGTTCGCGCAATCATTGACCGTCACATAGTTGGTGATGCAATGCACTAGAGGCACCGTTGCACGCACCCGTCCCAAAGCTTCGCCGAATACAGAATTGCCCATGGTCTTCGCTCCCTTCGTTGGCATTACCCACAGCAGGTTCTTCGGGTCGGGGCGGCGCACCCCCTCTCAGCCCGCCGATCCCGCGAGCTCCCCTTACGCATATGCGATTATACCGAATGAGCCACAAGGATGAAGTTTTATTCCGCAACATGCATTGTCCGCGCTATCCCGCAGGATACGCGACGGACGAGCCATCGCCAAACCTATTGAGCGCGAGAAACCGATCTTGTTCATTGAATGGGATGAATGATGTAAAGCGTTCCCTTTTCGACTGATACGGATGCCGGCTGGCCTATGAGTTCGTTTGAAAGTCCGAGGCTCGTCCGATTGCCCAGAGTAGCGTCTTCAAGCGGATATTCCATGCCGTATTCGCTAACTCCCCGAGATTCGTCTACCGCAGAGAAAACCGACACCGTTCCCTCTATGATATTTGGCAAGCGATATGTTCTTGGACCTACCAGTATCTTCACCAGAGCATCGTCGCCGATCAGCGCTATATCCGTTCCCGCCTCTGCGAATCGTGCGCATGCGTGGAGTGCGGCAATGGTGTGATCGAGGCGCCCCCCGAGGGCGCCGCACACGATTGCTGAATCGAACTTACGTGCAGCGGCCTCTTCAAGCGCAAGCTCCAGATCCGATTCATCCTTGTGCACTGGATGCAAAACTACCTCTGGCCCTTCGGGGACGTATCCGAGCGAATCGAAATCACCGACGATCAGGTCTGGCTCAATCTCGAGGCTCTCAAGATGCACAAGGCCCGCATCAGCAGCTATGATGAAATCTATAGAACCTGCGGAAATAAGGTCCGATAGCGCTTCGTAGTCGAACGGCATTGACGCGACTATCGCGCAGGTTCTCACGATGCTTTCCCCTTTCTGGGAAATGGACTTCAACCCTCTAGGACGTTAACCCGTTCCGTTTTTTCTTGCATGCGAGCGGGTCTATAAGCCGGGTTCTGTCGGGGACGACCATTTATCTTGGACGGCAGTCACCTGCCGCCTCCAGCACGCAACCCGGGCGCACGGACAGGCAGCCGTGTCGCACCCCTATTCGCGCTTGCTCCGGGTGGGGTTTGCCAAGCCATGCCGTTACCGACAAGCAGGGGGCAAAGCCTTCGGTCTAGTCGCCTCACCTTTTACAGGTGGTGGTTCC
>CAYOBD010000009.1:0-19579 GCA_964402005.1 uncultured Eggerthellaceae bacterium | reverse complement strand
GCGGAAAACGATGTGACGCCGGGGATGATCTCGGCTTCGAAGCCGTTTTCAACCACCATGTCGTGGATATAGATGTACGTGGAATAGATGGCGATATCACCCAAACACAGATAAGCCACCGATTTGCCAGCCGCCAGCTGCTCGCACAGGTCATCGGCGATCTTTTTGTAGGCAGCGAGGACAACCGTCCGATCCTTGGTCATAGGAGTCGAGCAATCCAGCAGCTCCTTGCCCTCCAGATACTCTTCGGCTATCGCGAAAGCGGTCTGGCGCTTATGCCCGATGTTGGGTACAGCTACCACGTCAGCCTCGCGAATCGCGCGGATTGCACGCAGCGTCAACAACTCGGGATCGCCCGGACCAACACTTACGCCGTATAGTTTTCCGCTTGCCATGAAATCCCACCTTCTTAAATGGTTTTATTAGCTCGAATCATCATATCATTCCGCACCTGATTACGGATGAGATGCAGCTACCTGCAAAGATGAAACATCCACCTTGGGTTATCCGCCCAAAAAGGATGCTCCACCTCAGCTCGCTTGCGAATATCGCCGAGCTATCCATCCGCGGATATCGCAAGGCTATCCATCTGCAGGCGTCGCCAACCTATCCATCTGCAGGCGTCGCCAGCCCATCCATCTATGCACATCGCCAAGCTATCCATCTGCGGACATAGCAAAGTTATCTACTCGCATATGTTGTGATAATGCCCAGAAAGCATGCATTTATCCCGTTTTGTACGCGCGACCTGCTTTTCTTCGCTACAATTGCGCGCATGGGAAAAATCATCCGACAGTTTTTGCGCTTCAGCGCTGTAGGCATAACCGCGTTCGTCATCGACTACGGGCTTCTTGCGCTTTTGACCGAGGTATTCGGCATAAACTACCTGGTCAGCGCTACCATTGCCTTCATAGTCGCTACGGTGTTCAACTACCTCGCCTCCATGAAATACGTGTTTACGCACAAGGAGGGAATGAAGCGTACGCGCGAATTTGTCATCTTCACTGTCATTTCAATCATCGGCCTGCTGATGACGAATGGCGGCATGATTCTCGGCGTCGAAGTGATCCACGGACATTACCTGATCGTCAAGATCGTCGTGGCCGCCATCGTATCCATCTACAGCTTCATAGCCCGGAAGTACTTCCTCGACGCTAAAGAACCGAAGTTCGAGGAGTTTGACACCACCTACGTCGATGAGGGTATCGCGCCCGTTTCCGAAGAAGCCGCGCCCCAAAGCCCCGAACAGGAGGGGCAGCCCATCTCGTAACCGCACGCGCAGAAGATGCGCGCAGATCCATCCATCTCGAAAGGACCGAACAGCTATGCCCATTACGAATTATCTGATAGAGAACGCTGCGAAATACCACGACGAGGTTGCGCTTGTCGAGGTCAATCCCGAGATTCGTAAAGCACGCGGCAAGACCTGGCGCGAATACGAACTGGTCGAAACCAGCCCTTCGAGGCGCTATCGTCGTGACATCACATGGGGCGAGTTCAACGACCGTGCGAACCGTTTTGCGCATATGCTTATCAATGCGGGCGTGGAACGCGATACCAAGGTTGGCATCTTGATGATGAACTGCTTGGAATGGCTGCCTGTTTACATGGGCGTGCTGAAGTCCGGCGCCATCTCCGTGCCGATGAACTATCGCTACGATGCTGCAGAGATCAAGTACTGCTTGGAGCTCGCCGAGGTCGAAGTGCTCATCTTCGGCCCCGAGTTCATCGGGCGTATCGAGTCAATCGTTGACCAGATTCCGCAGGTGCGCTATCTGTTCTTCGTCGGCGAGGACTGCCCCAGTTTCGCGTTGAGCTACAACCAGCGTGTCGAGCATTTCTCCACCGAGGAGCCGGACATCAAGATTGATGATGACGACCTGGGCGCAATCTACTTCAGTAGCGGCACGACCGGTTTTCCCAAGGCCATTTTGCATAAGCACAAGAGCTTGATGCGTGCGGCCATCACCGAGCAGAAGCACCACGGGCAGAAACACGAGGACAATTTCCTATGCATCCCACCGCTGTACCATGTGGGTGCGAAGATGCATTGGATGGGCGGTCTGACCGTGGGCGCGAAGGCTGTGATTCTGCGCGGTGTTTCGCCCGAGTGGATTCTGCAGACCACATCCGAGGAGCAATGCACGATAGTATGGCTGCTCGTGCCGTGGGCGCAGGATATTCTGGATGCCATCGAAGATGGCACGGTGAAACTCGAGGATTACAAGCTCGATCAATGGCGGCTGATGCACATCGGCGCGCAGCCCGTTCCTCCATCGCTGATCAAACGCTGGTTGAAAGTGTTCCCGGAGCACGAGTACGACACGAACTACGGCCTGTCCGAAGGCATCGGCCCCGGCAGCGTGCATCTGGGCGTAGAAAACGTGCACAAGGTGGGCGCCATCGGCAAAGCCGGCTATGGCTGGGAAGCCGAGGTGCGCCACGAGGACGGTTCGCTGGTCACGCCCGGTGCGCACGATGTGGGCGAGCTCGTGCTGCGCGGCGACGGCGGCGTTATGGAGTGCTACTACAACAATCCTGAGGCAACGGCCGAAGTGCTGCGCGACGGATGGCTCTATACGGGCGATGTTGCCGAAGTGGACGAAGACGGGTTCATCTACCTGGTCGACCGCGCGAAGGACGTGATCATCACCGGCGGCGAAAACCTGTATCCCGTGCAGATCGAAGATCACATCCGCGCACATCCAGCCGTGCGCGACGTAGCCGTGATAGGCATCCCCGACGACCGCCTGGGCGAAATCGCCTGCGCCGTAATCGAAATTCGCGAAGGGCACGAATGCGACGAGGCCGCCATGGTGCAGCATTGCACTGGCCTGCCGCGCTACAAGCGCCCGCGTGCGTTCATTTTTGCTGAGGTGCCGCGCAACTCCACAGGCAAGATCGACAAGCCTGCGCTGCGTCGTCGCTACGGTGCCGCCGACCTCGTGGCACAGGAGTCCAGCAAGTAGCCGCGCAAGGCAACCAACAAGCGCCACGCAAGGCAAAAGTCCGACCGTAAGGCGATAGCCCGGCTGCAAGGCAAGAATCCGACCGCAAGGCGAGGACCCTGCTGCAAGGCGAACCCTGCCGTTTCGACCCGCCCAGCAAAGACGGCGGCTTTCTTGCGCGCTCCCGAAAAAAACGCGCCCAAAACCAATTCTGCATTATCGGCTCCAGGCATTTTGCAAACCAAAGTCGATTTTGGGCGCGTTTTTCGCGCATCCAATCCGATTCTGCCTACCATCGCGCACGTTATAATCCCTCCTATGGAAAAACTCCGTGGCATATTGTTCGACAACGACGGCACGCTGGTAGACACGTACGACCTACTGCTAACAAGCTTTCGCCATGCCACACGCGAAGTGCTGGGGCATCAGTTGCCCGACGAGGTGCTGATGGCAGGCGTGGGAACGCCGCTCGCGCAGCAAATGGCCGATTTCACAGATGACCCCGCCACACAAACCGAGCTGCTGCGCGTCTACCGCGCATACAACGAGCAGCGCCACGATTCCGTTATATGCGCATTCCCCGGCATTCTGGATGCATTGCGCACGCTGCGCGATCGCGGCATGAAGATGGGTGTGGTCACATCGAAGATGCGCCCGCTAGCACAACGCGGATTGGACGTGACCGGGATCTCGCCGTATCTGGACTGTGTGATCGGCGCTGCGGACTGCCCGAAGGCCAAACCCGACCCCGACCCCATCCTGCTCGGATGCGAAATGCTCGGCTTGCAACCTGCAGAATGCGCGTATATCGGCGATAGCCCCTTCGACATTCGCGCCGCCAACGCGGCCGGTTGCGTTTCGGTCGCCGTACTTTGGGGCATGTTCAGCGCCGACGTGTTAGCCGCCGAGCATCCTGACATCACGATTGAATCGCCCGCCGAACTGGCGAGATTGTGAATGGGCTATAAACCCACTCGGTGGGCCACGAATCCACCCGGCAAGCTACAAACCCACTCGGTGGGCCACGAATCCACCCGGCAAGCTATAAACCCACTTGATGCACTATAAACCTGCTCGATCAGCTATGACGCCGAGAGCGCGTTGCGCAGATCAAGATTCATGTCGACATTGGTCTCGATGCCGGCGACCTGGCCGCTGTTCGAGTATTGCCACATGTCAATCTTGCTTGAAGCCGAAGGCAGAGTCATATCGTACTCGGCCCACCAGATACCATCGCCTTCCCAGTTGCCTTTGTTGTAACGATTCAGGTCATATTTGTTTCCGTAGATCATCGTCTGATAACCCGCTTGCTCTACGCGCTTGCAGAACGCATCGGCGATGGATGTCATTTCGTCGCGTGTCAGCTCCGAGATGCGCGACGTGGTGCCGTCAACCGCAAACTCCTCCGAATCGAATGCAATCGGATAAGCCAGCTTCGTGCCTTCAAGCAACTCAAGCACATAGTCGGCCTCTTCGACCGCCTCTTCCACGGTGATTGCCTGCGAGAAGAAGTAGACGCCGCAATCCAACCCGGCAGCTTGCGCTGCTTCCAGGTTGTAGGCGAAATACTCGTCGGTATAAAGCCGCCCCTCCGTAGCACCGCGATATCCGGCGCGAATTATCGCAAAGTCGATGCCATCGGCAGCAACGGCATCCCAATCGATCCACAGCTGGCTTTCGGACACATCGATGCCCAGATGCGATACCGTCTGGCCATCGACGACGTATGCCCAGCGGGCACCGTCACGCTGGAAAGCACCTGCGTCATACGGGCTTACGGCTACAGGCTGCTCTTCTTCGCTAATCGGTTCCAAATCGCTCGGTATGCACGTGCGCAAGAACACGAGCAGGACAACACAGACGGCAGCGATCAGCAGCACAAGGGCGCCGCCTTTCACCCATCGGGAACGGGCGCTTTCGTGCGACTCCGCCCCGCGACGAGCTGTCGTCGCATCCTCGTCACGCAGACGTGCAGAATAGTTTACGCGGGCATCGTCCCTGCGCGAGCGCGCTGCAGGGTCACGCCGATACGCGCGCTGCTGCCCCGCCGATTGCAGCAAATCCGATCCGCGCGAGGAACGCGACGAGCGCTGCGAACCGGCCGAGCGCTGCTTTGCCCGTCCGTCAGAGTCCTGTGTTCTGCTATGCCGTCCGCCCATCGACCTTCCTTGCCGAGCCAGGTGGAAGCGCCTCCAAGGGATGTAATACCCGTGCGACATCGGAGCCTAACCCCGACGTCTCGCAGAATCAAAGCCACAACAGCTTTGCTCCGCCTTAGCTGCGCCCATGACCTGTATGCTTCGCTTCCATGGTACCATGGGGCGAATCAGTACACGGATACTGCATGAGAGGAAGCACCATGGCAGAGAACACCGGCCGAACCCGCGAAGACTTGACCTTGCTCGGCGCAAGCGCCGCCGCTAACTCATATCCCACCGACTACGATCCGACGCTGCTCGAAACATTCGAGAACAAGCACCAGGATCGCGACTACATGGTCACGCTGAACTGCCCCGAGTTCACGACGCTGTGCCCCATCACGGGTCAACCCGATTTCGGAACCATCGTAATCAACTACATCCCCGACAAGCGCATGGTGGAGAGCAAGTCGCTCAAGCTGTATCTGTTCAGCTTCCGCAACCACGGAGACTTCCACGAAGATGTGACCAACATCATCCTCAACGATTTGGTCGAGCTGATGCGCCCCCGCTACATTGAGGTGCGCGGACTGTTCAACCCGCGCGGCGGAATTTCCATCCACCCTGTCGTCACCTGGGCGCATCCCGATTTCGGTTATGCAGATATCGCCGCGAAGCGCCTTTTCACCGACGAGTGAGAAAACCCTCGGCCTGCTCCCACTGCAAGGCTCGTGGATGATACGCACGTAAGCACCTGGACGATTGCGATGGGCACGCACGCGTAAGCACCCGAGCGATTGCGATGGGCATGCACGCGTAAGCACCCGAGCGATTGCGACGAACACACACGCGTAGGCGCCCTTGCGATTTCGATGAGCGCGCACGCGTAGGCACCCGTGCGATTTCGACGAACACGCACGCCAGCACCTGGCATATCAACCCGCAAAGGTCGCATCAGGCGAAAGCCACATTCCACACGAACGGCGCGTGAGCACCGCCTATGAGCGACTCGTGAGCAGATAAAAGAACGGGGTATCGATAAGCGCGAGCAAGAACTTGCACAGATACTGCCCGAGCATCATCAATCCCAGTTGAGGAAGCGTTGCCGGGTCGAAGAACCATCCGAAGCCGAACCCGAACGCGATGCCGATGAACACGACGGTATCGATGATCTGCGACGTCATCGTCGAAGCATTGTTCCAAATCCAGCGCTTGCCCGACCGTTCGCTTGCACCCAAGCCCTCACGCGCCATAAAACGACTGCGAATGCGCGTGAACACGAACACATCCCACGTCTGCGACAGCAGATACGCCGTCAGGCTTGCTGCCACGAATACAGCATTTTGCCCGAGCAGCATCTCGAACGATGCCTGCATTGCGGAATCCGCAGCTGGCAGCATCTGGGCGATTACGATGAGCACGCACGCGAGCACTTGGCAGATCAACCCCCCGAGTACGACCTGACGCGCTTCGCGCGGACCCCAGATCTCGTTCACTACATCGGTCATCAGGAATGTAATGCAGTAGCAGATAACGGCGCTGGGCACCATCATCGGGGTCCCGAGCAGCTCGATTCCGAGCGATACGGTCTTTGCAGTAACGACATTGGATATGACGAGCGCCATGGCGAACACCATGGCGCACAACATCAGATTACGTGTATTCTTCTTCATTTCGATCCTTAGTTTTTTATGGTTGGTTAGCTACGACAACCCTTGCCGTTGATTCTCGCTTCCCCCGCGGCAAGACCGGGGCCTCCATATCATCCGCGCCACCCGATGCGGCTGGCGCGGCGCTGTTGTTTATCGCAGAGCGATTTTCTTCTTTTCCTTCTTACCTGTCGCGGCGGATTCGCCACCCTCGGCACCTGCGGCATCGCCGCTCGCAGCAGCCCCGGTATCCTTCTTACCCTTCGAGCCGAACAAGCCCGCAAGACCCTTCTTCTTCGGTTCGGGCTCGATGCCCTGCTCCTTGGCTAGGCGGGCCGCTTCCTCTTCCGCTTTCTTCTGCTCGCGAATCTCGGCCGCACGCGCCTTCTGCTGGGCACGCGCCTCCTTCGACTTCCCTACGAATTGCTCGGCGTTATAGGCCTTGCGAATCTTGCGCATCTTGCCCAAATCCAGATACAGAGCCATGATCAGAGCCACCCACGAAACGCCGATCAGCGTGTAAATGAGCCAGTTGGGCAGGTTGTTCTGCATGACAAAGAAACATGCCAAGGCGAACGCAACACCGATGCCGAGGCATATCCACCACATCTTGCGCAGTCGCCTGTACTCAGGGGTGGGCGGATCGTAAGTGCCACCGCGCGTGTAGTTGTTCCCCGAGCCGACACCGCGCCTCGCCGCTATCCTGGCTTCGCGTTCGCGCATCTCGGCCCTCTTCTGCTTTTTCGTCTTCGGCGCAGGGTCCCGCACGTTGGCAGCGCGTGTCGCGGTCGGTTTCGCGGAAGCCGCGCTCTTACGTGTTTTGCCTAGTGGTTTTTCGCTCGTGTAGCGATCGTTCAGAGGGTTTCGTTGGGTCATATTTCGCTCCTAACGGGTTCCTAGAACTTTCTTCCCGTTATCTTCTCGTATGCTTGGATGTACTTCTCGGTCGTACGCTCGATCACATCCTGCGGCAGGCGCGGCGGCGTACCCTGCTTGTCCCAGTTCGCCGTCAGCCAGTCGCGCACGAACTGCTTGTCGAAGCTGGGCTGATCCTTGCCCACCTCGTACTCATCGCCTGGCCAGAAGCGGGACGAATCGGGCGTGAGCACCTCATCAGCCAAAATAATGGTGCCGTTCAAGCGCCCGAATTCGAACTTGGTGTCAGCGATGATGATGCCCTGCTTCTCCGCATGGTCGCGCGCAGTCGTGTACACCGCCAGCGACAGGTCGCGCAGAGCAGTCGCATCTTCGGTGCCCAAAAGCTCAGCGCAGCGTTCGAAGCTGATGTTCTCGTCGTGATCGCCGATCTCGGCCTTCGTGGAAGGGGTGAAGATGGGCTCGGGCAATTTCGAAGAATTCTGCAGGCCCGCGGGCAGCTCGATGCCGCATACGGTGCCTTTCGCGTTGTACTCCTTCAAGCCACTGCCAGCCAGGTAACCGCGTACGATGCATTCAACCGGGAACATTTCCGCCTTGCGCACCAGCATGAAACGGCCGCGCAGATAGTCGGCATACGGCTGGAACCGTTCGGGCAGGTCGGCCGTATCGGTCGAGATCAGGTGGTTTTCCACCACACCGTCGAGCAGCTCGAACCAGAAGCATGAAATGCGCGTGAGCACTTCGCCCTTGCAGGGAATCTCGTCTGCCAAGATGTAGTCGAACGCCGAGATGCGGTCAGTCGCCACCAACAGCAGCGAATCTCCCAAATCGTACAAGTCGCGCACTTTGCCCTGCGCATCGGGCTTTATGCCAATGCCGCTCATTGCTCCCTCTTTCGTGCCAGGATGAATTCAGCCTGCATATTATAGGCGATAATCAGCGGCTATCGGGAAACGTTCGTTCCTGACCAGAAAACCCACGGTTGATGCAACGATCAAGGCTGCTGCGATCGGGAATGCAGCGCCAGAAAGCGCTGCGATCGGGACTGCTGCGATTGGGAATGCAGCGCCAGAAAGCGCTGCGATCGGGCCCCCATCGGCGAAACGAAATGCCCGCACGGAGGCGCGAAGCGCGCGACGAACGAAGTATTACGAATTAGAAACTCGTGTTACAATGCACGTCCGGGGAATTTGGTAGCAACATTTGCGGGGAAAGAGAGAGCAGAATGCTGACTCAAGAGCATCTGGATAAGGTTAAGGCGTTTCATGGACATGTATGCCCAGGAATGCTCATCGGATTTAAAGCAGTAGAGGGCGCCATAGCCGAACTCGGCCTGGACGATAAAGCGCTTCCCGCAATCGACGAAGAAATCGTCGCCGTAGTCGAAAACGATGCATGCGGCGTCGATGCCGTACAGGCGCTGCTGGGATGCACGTTCGGAAAGTCCAATCTCATTACGCGCATCCGCGGCAAAATGGCATTCAGCTTCTTCAGCCGCGATACCGGCAAATCCGTGCGCCTCGTTCTAAAGCCTGAATGCGGAGCCGGCATGGAACGCGAAGAATTTGCAGACTACCTGTTCAGCCATCCCTACAATGAGCTGTTTGATGTCAAGGAGCCGTTCTACGGATTGCCCGAACCGGCCCGTCTGTTTAAATCCCATCAGTGTGCCATCTGCGGTGAATCTACGGCCGAATTCGGTTTGCGCGTACAGGAAGGCAAACTCGTGTGCATCGATTGCTACGACGCCTACCAGCGCGAAGGCTTCTAACACGAAAGTCTCCCATGGCCGATATCACCAGCGCGCGCAAGAAAAAGGAACGGCGCTACATCATTTGCATCCTGGCCATGGTCGTAGTCTGCCTTGTCGTAGCCGTCATCGAGCTTTCGTCTGGCGCATCCAAGCTGAATCCGATTGAGAGCCTGATGGCGCTGTTCGGCAACGGTACGCCCCAAGACGTCAACACGGTGCAGTCGATCAGGCTGCCGCGCACGATTTGCGCCATTGTTTCGGGTGCCGGGCTGGCGCTCGCCGGTGCGGCGCTTCAGAGTGTCCTCGAAAACCCGCTCGCCTCCGCATCGACCGTGGGCATCTCCCAGGGTGCTGCGTTCGGTGCAACCATCGCCA
The DNA here is from genome assembly GCA_964402005.1 of uncultured Eggerthellaceae bacterium. Classification (GTDB taxonomy): domain Bacteria; phylum Actinomycetota; class Coriobacteriia; order Coriobacteriales; family Eggerthellaceae; genus CAYOBD01. The sequence continues at coordinate 9,837 of CAYOBD010000009.1, read as the reverse complement.
TCCTTATGATCATTCCAGGCATCCTCGGCGCTTCCACCAGCATCGGAATGGGAGTCATCGCGCTCTGCGCGTTCGTAGGGGCCATGGTCTCGAGCCTCGTTGTTCTGCTGTTCTCACGCTTAGGATTCGCCACACCCGAAAGCATCATCTTGGTCGGCGTAGCATTGTCGGCTCTATGGGCAGGCGCCTCCACCATCATGCAGTACTTCTCAACCGATATCGAGTTGACAAAGGTGATCTTCTGGCAGTTCGGAGACCTCGGCAGGGCTACGTGGCCGCAAATCGGCTTCATGTCAATCGTCGGCGTGATCTGCAGCATCTATTTCTTCCTTAACCGCTGGAACTACAACGCCCTGCAAAACGGCGGGCACGTTGCAGGCGGCTTGGGCGTCGACGTCGAACGCACGCGCATGGCAGGTGTGTTCGTGGCATCGCTCATGGCGGCCGCAATGGTGTCATTCGTGGGTTTGATCAACTTCATCGGCCTGATAGCGCCCCACATCGCCCGACGGTTCGTCGGCAACGACTATCGGTTCCTCCTGCCCGCATCCCTGGTCCTCGGTGCCACCATTATGCTGGCATCAGACCTGGTCGCGCACATGATTATATCTCCCATCATCCTGCCGATCGGCGCCATCACATCGTTTCTGGGCGCACCGTTGTTCCTGTTCCTTCTGTACAAAGGATATAAGCGATGAGCGCGGAAAACAGAAACAACGAAATGCTCCATTCCCATCTGCACGAACATGCCGATGGCACGGTGCATGCCCATTTCCATCGCCACGAATACGGCGATTTGCCCCATGAGCACAGCGGAGACGGTTTGCACGTGCACGAGGACGAAATGATCCTCATGGAGCATGAGCACGGCCATACGGTTTCGCATCGGAAAATCCTCGAGGCTGAAAACGTGACATTCGCTTATCCGCGCGCGGAGCGTCCGGTGTTCGAGGACATCACACTTGAAGCGTATGCGGGAACGATGACAGCGATTTTGGGCAACAACGGAGCGGGAAAATCCACGCTTCTCAACCTGCTCGCAAGCATCGAAACGCCCGTGAAAGGCGCAGTGAGCGTCAACGGTAAGAAGCTTTCGAGCATGAATCGACGCGAAATCGCGCAGCATATCGCATACGTCACGCAGCAGCAGCGTATACCGCACCTCAGCGTGTACGACGAGGTGCTTCTAGGCCGCAAGCCCCACGTCTCATGGAGCATCAGCGACAACGACCGCGCCGTTGTTGCCGCCTCGATCGAGCGTCTGGAGCTCCAACCCTTCGTTGACCGATACTGCGACGAACTGTCTGGAGGCGAGCGCCAGAAAGTCTACATCGCACGTGCGCTCGCACAGGAAACCGAGGTCCTGCTCTTGGATGAGCCGACCAGCGCCCTGGATCCGAAGAACCAGATGGAAGTCCTCAGCGTGGTGCGGGAAATCACAACGCAAGCCTCGCTTGCAACAGTTATGGTTATTCATGACATCAACCTCGCGTTGCGCTTCTGCGATCGATTCCTGCTCATGCGAAACGGAGAGGTCGTCGCACGCGGCAAGACAGAGACGATAACGCCCGAGGCACTTTCAACGGCATACGACATGCAGATGCGCATCGTCGACATCGACGGCATCAAAATGGTTGTGATGTAGCGCGCTTGCCGCAAAAACGCAGAAAGGCTGATTCGCATGGAAAAGCTGATGGGTGCAGAAGAGGTCCTTGTAAGCTGGAAGAGCGCGCCAGGAGTATACCAGCAGGTCACAACCTGGAACGATGCGGCAGAGCGCTGGGAGAACCTACCGATTCCTTCATGGGAGAACGATCCGTTCCTGAAGGTGCTCGACAGCGAGGTCGACTTCCATCCAGACATGACCGTACTCGATATCGGCTGCGGATCCGGAATCTACAGCTTCGCATTGGCAAAACGCGTCGGCGCAATCGTCGGCGTCGACATCTCCCCGAACATGATCGGCGCAGCAGCGCGAAGGGCTGATGCGGAAGGAATCGGGAACGTTTCATTCGTAACGGGCGATTTTTCCGAAGTCGATCTGGGCGGACCTTTCGATCTGGTGTTTGCGCACATGACCCCCGCAATCCGAGACGGTCAGACCTTCAAACGCATGCTTGATCTGGCTGAAGAGTACTGCTATATGGCGAAGCCATGCCGTCGAACGGATCCGGTGCTGCAAGAAGTGCAGAGTATACTGGGTATCGAGTCCGAAAATGCCGAAGGCAGGGACGAGTCCATCTTGCGCGCGTTCGTTGCGGTATGGCAGAGGGGCATGACGCCCAGCATGCATCACAGGCACGAGCAATGGGAGAATTCACGCACGCTTGAGCAGGCGCTTTCTTTCTATCGCGACCAGCAGCTGGCCCAAAACCCCGATGATGGAGCTTTCGATGAGGTCACGCGGTACTTAGAATCAATCGCCGAAAACGGCACGGTCCGCGAAACCATCGACACCGAAATCGTCATCATGGGCTGGCGCATGCGCCCTTAGCCATCCGCGCCCTGCCCTTAGGATTTCCGATATCGCCAAGAAGGCCCCCTTCCGGGGGCCTTCTTGTGCTCAACCTGACGCAGGGCCTTCAAAGAATCGACCTGCAACCTTTTAGAGATTCATCATGTCGTACTTCTGGAAGGAGCAACCCTCTGCAGCCAAATCCTCGGAAAGCGGCTTGCCCAAGAAGAACATCGTGATCTCGTCAAGCTTTTCAGTGGGATTGACATCGGCGAACTGGTCGGGATACACCGCGCAGCCTACCTGATAGCAGTTCGCAATGGCAAGATCGACATTGGTTGCATAGAACCGATACGAAACCAGCGAGTACACATTGTCGTCCTGCACCGCCTTCAAGTTGGCGAAGTAATCAGGATTGGCATCGACATCTTCCTTGACCAGGCCGATGTTGCCGCTCTCAAGGAAGATGTAGTCCGGCTGAGCGGACGACACAGCCTCAAGATCGATATCGAAGCAACCCGTCGCTCCATCGGCGTCGGCGATGTTGACGGTATTGGTGATTGCAAACGGCGGGAAGCCAGCCTCGGTGCCGGCAAACCCATGGCCGCCGCGGTAGCTGACACCGCCGGCATAGGCGGTCTTAGACTCGACATTGGCAGTGCGTGAAGTGAGGTCAGCTTCGGCATTCTGCATGTACTTGATGATTTCATCGGCCCTATCCTGGGCGCCCAAAACCGTACCCAGCATGGTGACGTTATCATAAAACACCTGATCGAACACGATATCGCTCAGCGTAATGCAGACGACGGGGATGCCCGTCTTTTCCTGCAGAGCATCAGCGGAATCCTTGTCGATGCTGGCGATGATGACATCGGGAGCCGCAGCGATGATGGCCTCCTCGTTGGGGGTCACACCCTTCGAACCGCCTTCGCCTATGACAGGCAGCGTGCTGAACAGGTCGTGATTGACGTGGCGATACGTACACGTGACGGAGTCTTCTTGCTCGCCCTGCTCGACACCGACTACCTTATCGACAGCCTGCAAGTAGCAAATCATGCGCAGCGACGAAGAGCCGACACCGATGATCCTCTGCGGGTCGGTCGGCACTTCGACTGTGCGACCCACCATATCCGTGATGGTTTGCGTAGCAGCAGCCGCGCCGGCGGGCGCTGACGCATCCGAGCTTGACTCGGCACTTGCGGCGGGAACGGCGCTTGATTCAGGAGCGGCGCTGGATGAGCCAGCCGGGCTGGACGAGCCGGACCCGCATCCGGCAAACGCGAACAAGCCGACAGCGAGCAATGCCGCCGCTGCAGCAACAAGCAATTTGGACGTTACGCCTTTCATTTGAGTGCTCCTTCCTTCGATAGTTGACTTACCAATAATATCACTAATTTAAAATTCGTAATACTACGGATTGGCAAATTGCTCTTGCGGCCGCTAGATGCAGCATCCCGGGAAGGCATTTCGGCATAAAAGGGCAGCCCCTAACTCGAGGAGGAAGGGTCGTTTTCTTTGATGGTTTAGCGAAACCTCAAGCAGGAAAACCAGTTGCCCTTGGTGGTCGGCAAAATCCCGCGCGGTCTACCGCGATCAGCTGTACATCACGTCCATCCACTTGCCGAACAGGGAGTCTTTCACATACTGCTGCTTATCTGAATCGAGCAAACCCGCAAGCATCGGCGGGCATGCGGCCGGAGAAGTGGAAGCGTACGTGGTAAAGGAGAGGAAGATCGAATTCGCCTCTTCCTTGTTGAGCATGTACTCCCTATCGCCCTCGAGCTTGTCGTGCAGCACTCGCCATTCGTTCTGCGCCCCTTCGAGGGCAGATCGCGCCATGTTTTTGAATTGCAGCGCAGCCAAGATGGCTTCCATGTCGGCGTTGGAAACGCACACCATCGGGAAGAGCTCCCCCGCCTCACGCTGCCTGAACTTCGCAGGTTCCGTCACGCCGCAAAGCGCACACCTCTCAGTCCACTCGCCGGACATGGGGATCCATTCGTGGCTACATTCCACGCCGCTCGCTTCGTTCGCAGCTCGCTCAATCGGAGCCTGCTCGGCTGGCATCTGCTCGTGTGGCGTCAGCGCCGCCGGCGCCTGGGTGGCTGGCGTCTGTTCGTGCGGTGTCTGCGCAGCCGGCATCTGTGCAGGCGATGCTTGGGCACTGTTATCTGCGCTCTTTTTCTTTCTGAAAGCGTCGAAAAAACCCACGATTCCCTCCTGTTCGATTGGCGGACCGATATCCGTATTCTAATAAGGCTGCCATATCTTCACGCGGCAGGCATGGATATGATCGCCTTCGACCGGGGTGTGGTCGATGTTGGAATAGGTGACGAACGTCTTGTTCACACCGATAGACGCTAGGAACTCACCGTAGGTGTCGGTGCCGTCTTCCACATCGATGACCGCGTACTCCCGGTCTTTCAGATCAACCGAACACACAGGTCGCGTCGATTTGACGATCAACTTGCCGCTAGCCCATGCCGGAGTTGTCAGGGGCGTGCGCGCAAAGCTGAACCACGGTACGGCGCTGTAATCGCCATCAGGCTTGGACATCGGCGTGTAGGTTCCCAGGTTGGCGATGCCCTCGCCGTAGTTGTAGATGCTGTCGAACGTAAACGCAAAGCCCGTTTCGCCGTAAGCAACACTCGTGGGAGCCATGCCGGATGGCAGCGTACAGGAATCGAGCAGCTTGCCCGACTTTGCATCGAGGCAGGTCATCTGATAGTACACGGTGCCCATATCCAAGCGCGGGCAGATGACAAGGGCGTTATCGGTCGCATAGGGCGCGCAGCACATGCGCCGCGCGGACTCGAAGAATTTCTCGACTTTGTTCGCCCCCATCTTGGAGCGCATCACATACGAAGGCAGCGCATCGTCGTTTGGCAGCTTCGGCAACACCTGCCAGAACGCATAGCTGTCAGACACAGCAAGCGTCGGGGTGTCATAGGTGGCATCACCCTCGTCGACCAGCACGGGCTCGCCCATCGTAACGCCGTCGAGCGTAGCAGTGTAAATGCGCCAGGTTCCTGCCATGATGTTCGCTTCAGTCCAGACCAGGCCCTTTTCCGTCGCCCTCACGTCATAGATCTCGTAGTGTTCGTCAGCGCCGACGGCCTCTTCCAAAACGGTTTCCATATACCCCGATTCCAGCATCAGGATACCGATTTGCGTCAGGGGAGAGCCGAACTCGGTGGGCAACAAGCATGCAGCCAAGGTGTCGCCGCTCGCCCAAAGCAGCGTTCCGTACGTCAAGTCATGCTCCCCGATTTGGCTCAAGCGCTCTGTGTAATCCTCGACTGCGGTCAGATCCTCTTGCGTGGTCACGTTGCTTTCGGGAACCTCAAGGTATTCGACATCGTTGCTGCTATCGCTGCGTGAGGCCATGTAAGCCCCGCCGGCGACGACAGCCACTGCAGCTCCGGCTCCGACAGCACCGTACAAGAACTTCCTGCGCGACACGAGAATGCCCGAGGAATCATCCGCCGCTTGAGCGCTTCGCACGCGATGGGCGTCGGGAGTGCGCGCATGCGTGCCCTTCGCACGACGCGGGGGCTCGATGTTGCTGTTCGGTTTTCTGCTCATGGGGCTCATGATGCTATAGAAACCCTTGCTCGCCTTCGCCTATTCGAATAGGCCAAAGGAATGATTCCCTTGGCTTGTAAAAACCGGATTCTCATCGACGACTGTTGCTGGACAAGAGAACCGTCTATCGGCTACAGGTGATCCGTCCTTCGGCTTGTCTTTGCTCCATCCGCCGTCGAGTATCGCCCCCTATTGTTGCATCCGCATGGTGGGCAAATTACCGCTTGGTTTCAAATGCTACAATAAAACCCCAAGGCGCCCATGAGGTGCTGTAAGGGTTTACAATAATAAAGGTGGGGAAAGGTCCCCGTTCTTTAGGCTGCCGTGGTCGGCTGACCGTTCGGCGGCACAGCATGTGCACAGGAGAACGACAACGAGCAAAGGAGTTCATATGGGTAGCGAAACGCGTCGAATCCTGTTGGTTGAAGACGAGAAGGCAATCCGCGATGCAGTCACGGCTTATCTGGAGCGCGAGAACTATTGGGTGACGGCGGTCGGCGACGGCCAGGATGCCCTGGACGAGTTCTCGCGGCATCATTTCGATCTGATCATCCTCGATCTGATGTTGCCGCGCGTACCTGGCGAGCGCGTCTGCCGCGCCATCCGCGACAACTCGGACGTGCCCATCATCATGCTGACGGCGAAGGGTGAGGTCGAGGACCGCATCATCGGCCTGGAGCTGGGCGCAGACGACTATCTGATCAAACCGTTCAGCCCGCGCGAGCTGGTAGCCCGCTCGCGTGCACTGCTGCGCCGCGTGCATGCCGATTCCGAGCCGCAACGCGAAGTGCTTGAGTTCGGCGATCTGACGATCGACGTGTCCGGCCATAAAGTACTCGTCGCCGGTAAGGAAGTCGATTTGACTGCCAGCGAGTTCAAGCTGCTGACCACGCTTTCCCGTTATCCGGGGCGTGTGTACTCGCGCATGGAGCTGGTCGAGAAGGTGCTCGGTTACGATTTCGAAGGATACGAGCGCACCATCGACAGCCACGTCAAGAATCTGCGCGCAAAGATCGGCGACAACCCGCGCAACCCGAAATGGCTGCATACGGTTCACGGCGTCGGATACCGCTTCGAAGACCCCACCGCCACGTCGTAGCGTCGGCAGCGGGCGATGAGCGAAAACAATCAACAAGAGACGAACTCCCTCGGGGAGTTTGTCTCATTCGGAGACCAAGACGACGAGGGGAGCGCCTCCAATCGCGCTGCAAAGGTGTCCCCCGAAAGTCCTCGAACGCCAGAGCGCCAAGAGCGGCAGGGCGACGTATCGGCATCAGGTGAAACCGCCGACAACGTATCAGCGCCTGACGAAACCGCCGACAACGTATCAGCGCCTGACGAAACCGCCGACGATCAGACTGCCTTCGAATCAGAAGAGGCTTTCGAGCACGCCAAACGCGTCAGCCGCGCCACAAGGGGCTGGAGCAGCTTGTCGTATCGCGCCCGCATGACGCTTTCGTTCGCCTTGATTGCAGCCATGACCGCCATCGTCTCCATTCTGGTGGTATCGATTGTATGGGAGCAGCATTTCCAGCAATACACCGCCGACAACATGCAAGAAGTCGCCGAAACCACCGCCGACCAGATTGCCGAACGCTACGCAACGCAAGGAGCCTTCACCCAGGAAGTGCTTCAGCCGGTGCGCTATGCGCTGAACTCGAACAAGGGCATCGGCATCCAAGTGGTCGACACGACCGGCGCCATCATGTTCGACTCGACGACCGAGGCAGACGAGGACGGTCCGCGGGGACCTTCGCTCGCTCCGCAATCACGCCCAGGGAATATGGCCCGCGCAGCAATCGTGGCTAACGATGCAGCCGTAGGCTCGGTGCGCGTTTGGGTCTATGGGTCGAATCGTCTGCTACGTGCTTCCGACGAGGAGTTCCGCAACCAATCGTATGAGGCGATGATTGCGGCTTCGCTGGTCGCCATCGTGCTCGCATCGCTAATCGGATACCTGTTCGCACGCGGGCTGGTACGCCCGATACGCCGCATCTCCAAGACCGCCATCGCGGTCAAAGAAGGCGATCTGTCGGCACGTACAGGTATGCAGGGCGACGACGAGGTATCTCAGTTGGGATCCACATTCGACGCCATGGCCGCAGCCATCGAGCGCGACCGCCAGTTGGAACGCCGTCTGACAACCGACGTAGCGCATGAGCTGCGCACGCCGCTGATGGCCATCCAGGCGACCGTCGAAGCGATGGTCGACGGCGTGTTCCCCATGGACGAAGAGCACCTGGAAACGGTGAACTCCGAGGTCCAGCGCTTGTCGCGCCTGGTAGATTCCCAGCTTAAGCTCTCGCGTCTTGAAAATCGTGCGAATTCGAATAAAGAAGAAGTCGTGGACGTATCCAAGGTCGTCGGCGAGACGGTGGCGATGCACGACGCTTACGTGCAAGAGCATAAGCTCGAGCTGGAATATGATTCTGAGCCCGACGTATACATCCTGGGAGATTCCGACCTCATCCGCCAGGCAACGGCAAACCTCCTGTCCAATGCCGTACGCTACACGCCGGCGGGCGGGCGCATTACCGTGTATGTCTCGAAGGACGACTCCATGGCCCATATCGCCGTAAGGGATACCGGCATTGGCTTAACCGAGGAAGAAGCCAATATGGTGTTCTCCCGCTTCTGGCGGGCTGGTTCGGCACGCGACCGCGTAAGCGGCGGCTTGGGCATTGGTCTGACCGTGGTCAAGGAAATCGCGGATCGCCACAACGGCTGGGTGCACGTGGAGGGCAAGCCCGGACAGGGCGCCTGCTTCACCATAGGCATTCCGCTCTACGACGAGCGCGAACATCGGCGTCGCGTCCAACATCGCCGTCGAGCCCAGGAGCGCGAGCAACGCGAGCAGCAGCGCGCCGAACAACGCGCCGCCCGCAATACCGGCCGCTTCCGGCCCATCAAATAAGCTGAAGGCTTCAGCCCGCAAGATAAGGTGAAGCTCCCGATCCGCCAGGTAAGCTGGAGCTTCCGCCCCGCCAGATAAACCGGAGGCTCCAGCTTTTTGTGGCTGGATCCTTTTAACTCGCCGCTTCTGGAGCGAGGCTTTCTTTATCTGAAGCAAGGTCCCCTTTACCCGGTGCAAAGCCCTTTACCCGGTGCAAAGCCCTTTACCCGAAGCAAAGCCCCCTTTATCGCCCACGCGGGCATTCAGCTCATCAGGAGACAGGATGCTCCTGCGCGAATCGGCGACCGTAAACGTGGGTTTCCCAATCGACGAGCTTTTGGCGCTCTTCGTGGAACAGCGGCGCTGCGGTGCCCGGGAAGAACTTGCCGCCAGGGCAGTACGTGTCGATTGCGCGATGGACCTCTGCGATCACTTGCTCTGCGGTCGCATCCTCCTGATCGAGCATCGGCCCATCGATGCCACCCTGCATGGCCAGTTTGTGGTTTGTGCGCTCTTGGATTGCCACGATGTCGTTTTGCGGAATCGCGCCCTGCCAGATGTCGATGCCAAGATCGACCATATCCTCGACAAGCGGTTCGCATATGCAATCGGCATGGTGCTTGTACAGCGCACCGATTTCGTGGATCGTGTCCGAAATCTCCTTTTGCAGCGGCTTTATGAGTTCGCGCCAAATCGCAGGTGGAAGGAATACCCCCTGTTTGGAACCCCAGTCATCCTGGAAAAACACTACATCGGTATGGATATGGCGCGCCACCTCTTTGATGGCCTCCTTCTTGTAATCGCAGATGGCGCGCAGCATTTCAGCCATAGCCTCGGGTTCTTCCATATAGGCGATAAAAGCCGCTTCCATGCCCATGAGGAAATGCGAGCGCTCGAGCAGACC
>CAYOBD010000008.1:0-20977 GCA_964402005.1 uncultured Eggerthellaceae bacterium | reverse complement strand
CATTGTAAACATCTGCCAAGGCGTCCAAGGTCCCTGGCCGAAGAAGATGTTGGATACAAGCATCGTAAGCGCACCGGTGATGAACCCCTCTTCGCGCCCGAAGCATATGCCTGTGATGATTATGATCGCCGTAACCGGCTTGATTGCCGGCACAGGGGCGAAGATGAGGCGTCCTGCAACGGCGAGCGCCGTCATCACGACGATGGGCATAAGGTCGCGCGCTTTGAGATGAGCAGCTTCAAAACTGACGAAGAACGGGACGAGCGCGACACATGCAAGGACGCTCGTCACAAGCGCCGCTTCCGGCAGATCGAGCCACGCCCATATGAGCATGACGACAGGTTGTGCTACCAGCACGATCGGCTCCACCCGGCGCATCGTCCGTGCCAGGATCCCACGCTTGTGCTTTTTCGCAGGCGCGCAGCCCATTAGATGGTCCTCTCGGGTGCAGCAGCAGCGCGAAACGCGTTATTGCCGTCCAATGAGTCGATGGGGTCTGACCCCACTGACTCATCCGATGCGACAGCGGGAACCGCTGTCACGCCGAATGATGCCGCCATATCGGCCGTCGTCACGCAGCCATCCAGGATGCCGCGCGCAATACGCGCCGTGGCAGTGGAGTAGAACAGGTTGCCGACGAAGAACCCGTGTGCATCCTGCGTGCACGAGATCTCACAGCCGAACATCATGGAGCAGGTATGCGCGATTTCGGACACGAACTCGAGGTCATGCGCCGTGAACAGGATGGCTTTGCCCTCGTTGCACGCCAAATCGGTCAGAATCCGGCCGATCTGCTGCTTCGCCATTGCGTCGATACCCTTCACAGGCTCGTCGAGTAGCAGCACATCGGGGTTGAGCAGCAAGATTTTCGCAAGAGCGGCTTTCTGCGTCTCGCCACCCGATAAATCGTAGGGATGGCGATTCTCCATGCCAACCAGATCGAAGCGCTCGAGCATGGCATCGACATCGCTTCGGCCATATTTGCCCAGATCCTGCCATTCCAACAAATCGTCGATTAACCTATCGCGCACGAACAGCATCTTAGGATTCTGCGCCATCAACGCCACGTGCAATTTGCGCGGATTGGCAATACGGCCGCGCTCGGGCTTTCGCACGCCCGACAACGCCGAAAGCAGCGTGGATTTGCCGCTGCCGTTGCCTCCGACAATGGCGGCGATGCGCCCCGCATGCACGTCGAAGTCGACGCCGCGCAGCACAAACGGCATATCCTTGTTGTAGCGGAACCAAAGATCTTTCGCTGAAAGCACCGGATCGTCAGGCGGAACCGTGCGCTCGAGAGGACGCGCCTTGATTTCCCCCGCTGCGCGCTCGACAGCATCTGCGAGGAATTCACGCCCCTCGCGCACCGTGATGGGGTAATGGACGGGCAGCTGCGAAGCACCCGAAGAGGCGCCGCCCGAACGCTCGCGTTCAATCGACGAAGATGCGGTTTCCGCGCGCGCAGCTCCAGTCGCAGCGTTCCCGAACCGTTCTGCGCGCATCAGCTGCAATCCCATGCGCGTCGCCGCCGGCAAGGCAACATCGAAACCGTCGCCCGCCTCCACGAGCATCCGCACGAACCCGTCAGGATCGCCGTTGTAAATCAGACGTCCACCTTTCTCGAGGAACAGCACGCGATCCACCATCGGGAGCACGTCCTCGAGGCGATGCTCGATGATGATGATCGTAATGCCCAGCTCTGCGTTCACACGTTCCAGCACGTCGAAGAAATCCTTTGCCGCAATGGGATCGAGCTGCGAAGTGGGCTCGTCGAGCACGAGCACCGCGGGCTGCATGACCACGATGGCCGCAAGGTTGAGCAGCTGCTTCTGCCCGCCGGAAAGATCGGTCGTGCGTCGGTCGAACCATCCGCCGATGCCGAAGAAATGCGCCGTTTCGGCAACCCGGCGATGCATCGTGTCCACGTCCATGCCGATATTTTCCAACCCGAACGCCAGCTCATGCCAAACGGTATCCGTGACCAGCTGGTTTTCGGGATCCTGCATGACGAAGCCCACGCGTGTAGCCGACTCAATCGGATCGAGCGCATACGGATCGTCGCCGAGAACGCGGATGGTACCGGACGCTTCGCCCGCAACCGCCAGTTCAGGCTTGAACGCGCGCAGCAAGGTGGATTTGCCCGAACCCGATACGCCGCATAACGCCGCGAACGAACCGCGCTCCAAGCTGAACGTCACGCCATCCAGCACACGCACGCCCGTCTTGCCGTACGAGAACGAGTAATCCTGCACTTCCAGTGCGTATGCCTGCGCATCTTTCGTCATCCGCGCAACCTTTCCGAAGTGGGCCAGATTCCAGACACCCGTCCCATTCCCCTGTCCATTCTCATCGGCGCAACCTTTCCAACTCTACCCAGAACGGCAGCAGAAGCATGAGCGCATACGTTGCATACCCCCACAGAGGCTCGATGGCCGAAACGCGTGGATAGTACTTGAACGAACCTGCACCTGTCACGAGCAGTGCAACGTTGATCGCGACGAGCGCAATGAGCGCGATCAGCACCGCATACTCGCGGGCATGCCACTTATAGCGCGCATACGATGTGCGCTTCGATGTGCCATAACCGCGTGCGCACATGGAGTCGGCCGTCTGCACTGAGTCCTCCATGCCCAATCCCGCCAACACCGTGGCCATGCGCAAGCCCCTTTTCATCTTGCCCGATCGGGAGGAATCGTAGCCGCCGATGAGTGCCTCCTGCGAATCGTGCACCGAATGTCCGCGGCTGATCATGCGCGGAATCCAACGTGACACCATGGACACCATCAGCGAAAGCGTTGGCACGGCCCTGCCGAATAGATAGGTGAATTTGTCCTCGGTCATCACTTCGTTATAGCAGGCGAACCACAACAGCACGGAAACGAGCATGCCGCCAACCGCCATGCCGAACAGGATGCCCTCTGCAGTGATGCTGAACGGCCCCCAGCGCCACAACATCGTAGCGCCAGCCGCATTGAACAGCGAATTCAGGAGCCCAATGAAAACGACCATGGGAATGAATACGGCCAGCGAGCGCAAAAACGGACGCGCACCCCGCAAAAATACGAGGTACGCGCTCGAAAAAATGCAGTTCAAAACCACATATACGGGTTGCGTCGTGCTGAACGTGAAGCATACGACTGCCAGGAAGAACAGCATGCACACAACCGGATGGTATGTTGCGAAAAGCCCCTTAGCCATCGACTCGATCCGTCAATGCGGCTAAACAAGACCTTTGTCTAGCCGCATCTTCACACGCTGATTAGAAGGCCGCCATCGCATCTTCGTAGAACGTCCAAACGATCTCGTCGCCGTCTTTGACGACATAGTCACTCGCGCCCACCGTAGGCATCTCGCCGTTCACGTAGAACAGCCAACCGGCATTCGGGCCGGTCTCGGAAGCCGAGAGGCCAGCGATGCTATCAACGTACACGGTGCCCGAAGACGAATCCACACCGATGTCCACGCCGCTATCGACGAGCACGTCATATGCGGTGGCACCTTCTTTGTAGACAGCTTCCATCTCGAAAACGACGCCCTTATCGATGTTGCTCTCATCGATGACCATCTTGCACTTGATGGAAGCAGGAGCAGCGGCAGCTGCGCTTGTGTCAGCCGCAGCGGCAGGTGCGCTCGTGTCGGCTGCAGCGGCGGCAGGTGCGCTCGTGTCAGCCGATGTGCCGGATCCGCCCGATTGCTGCTGCCCGCAGCCCGTGAACGCAACCGCCATAGCAGCGGCCATCGCCAGTACGGCGATTCCCATGAAAAGACGGTTGACCTTGGATGTTGATTTCTTCATACCCTTCCCTTTCCTCTGTTTAAACCCTTCCCCTGCATGCAAACGGGCTGCGGTGCGCACATGCACATCGCAGCCCGTATTCGCCACGTTCCACCGCCTTCGAATCATCCCGTTCTGGGCGGCCTTGCGTGCGCAATCGGTCTTCTGGCTCGCGCATCTGCCTGCCGGCAACCCTGCTTCCCAAGCCTTCCCAGGCACATGCCCAGTGACTGATGCGAGAAGCAGTTCGAACGCTTACAGCGGCGGGTACCGCTCGGGATTCTCACCCGATTCCCCAAGGGGCAATCCCCTATTGCGCATGCGAAATTATACTACCGCATCGCACATTATTCGCCCAAAGCGCGCAGTTGCGTAAGCAAACGGCCGTTGCGCTGAGCGCGCGATGCGACCGATAGCTCGTTGTTCACCCATTCAGGCGCAATGTGGCGCACCAGGTCGCCAACGACGGGATCGTCCCACGGATCATGGCGGTCGATCTGCAGGATATGCTGATAGCTGCGAGCGAAACGCTGCTCATAGGTGCCCACGAGGTCCTCGGGTACGATTCCGCGGGTACGCTCGACATATTCCCCCGTGAGCGATTGATGGAGATGAATGCCGCGTACCTTCTCGCGCATATCGCCGTGCGCATCATAGAGGTCGCGGATATAGCGAGCAGCTTGCACTTGAGAACGCAACGCCGTGGTCGTCGACATCAGATGGCCCGTGTCCAGCATGATCCCAACGTTATCGTACGCTATCCCGTCGAGCAGCCTGCGTGTCATCGTCGGATCGCAGAACGTGAAACCCGGCCACCATTGGTTTTCCACCAGAAACGCCACATTGGCGTCGATGCCATCTAACACCTGGTTCGCAAGCTCACAGGCGCAGTCGCACACTTCGCGATCCGTATGGGAAAACTCGTAGGTGAAACCCTCGTGCATCAGCACGTCGGACACGTGAAACACGACGTATTCCGCACCTAGATCCAACGCTCGATGCAAATCCGAGCGGTAGCGGGCAACCAAACCAGCGCGCGTTTCGGCACCATAGCACGTGCGAACGGCCTCCCAGTTGCCGAACTCTGCAAGCAGCGCCGCCTCGTCGCTTTTCCAGAAATCGACCCATGTGGAGAAAAACACCAGGTGATATCCAACAATCAGTTGGGAGTCTGGCAACTCGCCAGCATAATCATCGCAGCCCCAAACAACCTCCAGCCCATCCAGGCCAAGTGCTTCGCAATCATGCGCAAGTTCAGCCGCGCTGCCGTAATCATCAAGGCATCCCTCATAGATGGGAAAATTCATCAACAGCTTTATGATGCGCCTCCTCAGCGAAATAGTAATCCCCAGCAGCCGATCCTCGGCAGCCGATCTCTAGCAGCTGGTCCTGAACTGGTTGCTCGCGCGGACCGCGCAATCATAGCAGACTTCCAATCAACGGTTAGTGGATGCCTTTTGCCGTGTAGATAGCGATTTACTCTTGGGTCGCTTATAATTGTTGAAGATGCAATCGTGCATTCAAGGGGGGAGACGCGTGATACGCATCGTCACAGACTCGGTGGCATCTATTCCGAAAGAGCAGACGAAAGACCTGGGTATCCAGGTGGTAAGCCTGCATGTGCATCATAACGGGCAGGAATTCGTCGATGCCGATATGGACGTGGACGAGTTCTATAAGCATATCGGCGAGATGGTCGACAACATCCCCTCGTCCAGCCAACCGACCACCTATGACCTTGAAACGACGTTCAACCGTATCGCGGAAGACGGCGACGAGCTGCTGGGCATCTTCATGAGCTCACGCATGTCGGGAACTTTCGATGCCGCCGTAAACGCCGCCGAAACCGTCAATGCGAAGCACCCGGGATTCCGCTACTCCATCATCGATTCCACCACGAACAGCTATGACGAAGCCTTCTCCGTTCTGGTTAGCGCACAGGCGCGCGACGAAGGCTGCACGTTGGAAGAGTGCACCGATCGCGCCTTGCATGCGGTCGAATCGTCGAGGTTCCTGTTCACGCCTGAATCTCTCGTGTTCTTGAAGAACGGCGGGCGTATCGGCAGCGCAGCCGCATTGTTGGCAACCTTGATCAAGATCCGCCCCATCATCACCGTTTCCGACGGCGAATCTGCGACATTCGCGCGCATCCGCACCACGGAGAAAGCGCTGGCCTCCATCGCGAAGAAACTGCGCGAGGATGCCGCCGAGTTCAAGCTGAAGGACATCGTGGTCCACTACATCGGTGCATCGGACAAGGCACGCGAATGGGCGAAGAACACCATCGAGCCCATTGCGAATCGATCGGTGCAGGTGCTGCCCGTAAGCCCCGTGATCGGTTGCCACGTGGGGCCGGCCATGGGCATCGCCTACCGCTGCGGCGCCGCCCTGCCGGGAAAAATCAGCTACCCGGTAAGCCGCCTGCTGCGTAAATCCTGGTAGAACTTGAAGCTCATGGGTCGAGCTTCCCTGAGATTGATTCGCTTTGATTCCTCAAGGGCTGTGGAATGAGACCGCATTCTGCAATCTGACGAATTCTGACGGAAAAGGATTTATCAGATTGCCGTTTTCGGCCTCCCGATTGTTTGAATTAGCGCTGCGAACTGGGAAGATTCTGAAGAACTCGATCAAAAGAATCTGAAATCAGTCCGAAATCTGCAATCTAGCGAAATTCCGACTGGAAGATTTCGGCAGATTGCCGTTTTCGGCCTCCGCAAACATCTTTCCAAGATGCAAGCTTTTAGCTCTCTTTGGGGTTCACATGCACGGTGACGTGCTTGACCTGAGGGCACTCCTGCTCGATACGCGCATGAACCTGCTCGGCATGACGGTGCGCCTCATTCAGCGACAACGAGCCGTCCATGGCCACCTCCACGTCGGCATAGAATTGGCTGCCGAAGCGACGCGTGACCACCGAATCTACGTGATCAACGCCTTCGCAGACGATGGCGCATGCAGCAATCTGCTCGTCAAGCTCTTCGCCGCCAGATTCATCGACCAGCTTCCCAACAGCCGCACGGCCCACATCCCAAGCGACTTTCAGGATGAACACGCAGATGACAATCGAAGCAATCGAGTCGCCTAATGGGAAACCCAGACGCGCAGCGGCAACGCCGATGAGCGCCGCGACCGATGACAGTGCATCAGTACGGTGATGCCAGGCATCAGCCATAAAAACATCCGACCCGATGGCACGCGCGCCGTGACGCGTGTACCAGAACATGGCCTCCTTGACGCCGATGGAGACGGCGGCGGCTACCAGCGGCAACACGCCTGGCTCGACCTCTGGCCCACCCGCAAGCGCCGATTGCACGCCCGCGATGCCGATGCCGATGCCCACACCTGCGAGAATGAGCGCAAGTATCGCCGACGCCAGCTGCTCGAAACGCTCATGACCATAGGGGTGATGCTCATCGGGTGCGCGGCGCGCAATGCGGTCGCCGACATATGCAACGGCCGTCGCAAGCACGTCGGATGCCGAATGGACGGCGTCGGACACGAGCGCCATCGAATTGCCCAGCAGCCCTGCCACCAGTTTGAATACCGCCAACAGTACGTTACCGCCGATGCCGACGACGCTCAATCGGGCCACAGTGCGGTTGCGTGCCGCCCTGGCATCGTCGTTTGCAGCGTCGATGCGCGGCTCTACCACATGCGCGATGTCATGCGGCTGATGATCTGTCAGTTCTTGAACCATGGCGGGCAGCTTAACACCCAGGTAATCGGTTAGTCATCAGTAACATTATGTTCGAGAAAGATAACTTCACAGAGGTGACACATTAGCCGTACGAATGGAGCAGGCCTATAGCGACGTTGTTCTGATGAAAACGTGACCTATTGCGTATGGCCTTTGCAACATGCGCAAATGCATCAATCGTAAGCCAGCTTGCAAATCATCGCCTTAGCCCCACATCTGGTGTAAAAGCGGAGATGGCGTGCGCTGTCTTTGCGGGTTATGGGGCGCACACTATAATAAGAGGTTCGAAGACCCGAAAGGAGCATTGTGGCGCAACGCCTGTCCATATCCATCAGCGAGCAGAAGGTGCCGTTGCATGCTTAAAACCATCGGCAACCAAACTATCGCCTATGAGGAAACCGGTACGGCGGATGCGTGCATGATCATCCTCCAAGGCTGGGGAACAACGTTTTCGCTCTACGATGGCATCGCTGCCCATCTGGCAGAGGACTATCGTGTCGTGCAGCTCGATTTGCCGGGGTTCGGCGCAAGCCCGGAACCTGACGAGTCATGGACGGTCGTGCAATATGCGGATTTCACCTGTTCGTTCATCGAGTCGCTCGGCGTCGAGTCGGTCGAGATCATGGCGCATTCGTTCGGCGGGCGTATCGTTTTCGAGCTCGCTACGCGCGACGGTTTGCCCTTTACGCTGAAGCGCCTGATACTGGTTGACGTCGCCGGCTTGGTGCGCGAGAAGACGCAAGCCGAGAAATCGAAGGTCGCGCGCTACAAGGCGCTGCGCCGCCTGGCGGACATCCCCGCCGTGCATGCGATGTTCCCCGACCTGATTGACGACTGGCGCAGCCGTCAGGGATCGCGTGATTACCGCAATGCGTCGCCGCTGATGAAGCAGGTGCTGGTGAAAGCCGTAAACTATGACCAGCGCAATCTGATGGGCGACATCTCCTGCCCCACCCACCTGATCTGGGGCAAGAACGACCAGGAGACGCCCCTTGCGTTTGCGCAGACCATGCATGAATTGATTGAAGGGTCCACGCTCGAAACTGTGCCGAACGCGGGGCATTTCCCCTTCGCGGAAAACCCCGACGCATTCTTCGCCGCGCTCGACAAGGCACTTGGCGGTGATGCCCTATGATGGCGCCCGTAATCACGGCATGCGTCCTGGCGGGCGTGCTGGCAATCGCCAACCTCGTACTGACTTTCTTGGTCGGACGTTTCGCACTGCAAACGTTTCAGCAGAACACGTACCGCACGTCGGAATACGGTCCTTGGTTCCGCACGAACTGGAAGAAAACCTCGAGCACGCTGCTCACGGCCGTACTCAGCATCGCTGCCATCTTGCTGAGCGCCTTCGTGCTGCCGCTCGCCATTGTGATTGGCGTTATCGCACTGGCGTTCACGATTTTCGTCATCTACTACTTCAACTTCCTGCGCAAGCACCTGACGAAGAAGGCACTCGTCTACACCGCGCGCGTGAAGCGACTGGTCATTGCCGATGTCGTCCTAAGCGTGATTGTATGCGCGATCATGCTCGTGCCTGGCATCCTCACTGGCAGCATTTTTGGATTGATCGGCAGCCTGACCTGCACGCTCTGCTTGCTGCCACCGCTTCAGCTGTTGCTCGTGCCCTTCGCCGGCATCATCATGGGACCCGCTGAGCGCTCCAACAACCAGCGCTATATCGACGAAGCGCGCAGTATCTTGGAGGCATGTCCCGACCTGACAGTTGTAGGCATCACGGGAAGCTACGGCAAAACCTCGGTCAAGCATTACCTGGCCGAACTGCTGCGCAATCGCTACGACGTGCTAATCACGCCCGGCAATTTCAACACGACGCTCGGCGTGGTGCGCACGATCCGCGAGCGCCTGAAGCCGACGCACGAGGTTTTCCTCTGCGAGATGGGCGCCCGCCACATCGGGGACATCGCCGAGATCTGCGAGCTCGTGCATCCGACGATGGGCATCATCACGTCCATCGGCCCCGCACACCTCGAAACGTTCGGCGGCCTCGATGCGGTGAAGGCGGGGAAATTCGAGCTGGTCGACGCCATACTGGGCGCGAGCGCTACGGATGTCGCTGGCGCCGTCGACGCCGCCGACGTCGCCAGCACTTCGAACGCCGCCAGCGCCGCAGACACTGCTAGCACTGCAGGCTCCGCCAGCGCATCGGCCAGAGTATTCCTCAACTTCGACAGCGAGCCCGTGCGCGAGCAGGCCGAAAGCCGCAACCTCGCGCCCGAATCCTTCGTCTCCTATGGCGCGAACGAGCGAGCCGACTACCGCATCATCGCCTCTGAAACCAGCCAGGCGGGTACGCGCTTCACCATCGCGGCACCCGACGGGCAGACCTGCGAATACTCCACCAAGCTCATCGGACAGCATAATGTGGGCAACATCGCCGGCGCCATCGCGGCCGCCCATGCACTTGGCGTCCCGCTCGACGAAATGCGCGTTCCCGTGCGCCGCTTGCGCCCCGTAGAGCATCGCTTGGACCTGAAGCAGAACGGCAACGCGACCATAATCGACGATGCCTACAACTCCAATCCGGTAGGCGCCCGTGCGGCGCTCGACGTGCTCGCGCTGTTCGACGGTCGCAAGATCCTGGTAACACCTGGCATGGTCGAACTCGGAGAAGCACAAGTCCAGTTGAACGCCGAGTTCGCCGCATACGCCGCGAACATCTGCGACGACGTCATCGTGGTGGGCAGACACAACCGCGCGGCCCTGCTCGAAGGCTTGGCCGACGCCGGCTTCCCGCAAGCACGCACCCATTGCTGCTCTACCATCCAAGATGCGCTGCACCAGGCATTTTCGATAAGCGCCAGCGAGAAGCGTACGATCCTGATGGAGAATGACTTGCCGGACATCTACTAGCACCTGCGCCCAAAGGTCAAACCTTTCAGCGCTTCCAAGGAGGCAACCGTGAAAATCCGCGTCGCAGTGCTGTTCGGCGGCAAAAGCGTTGAGCACGAAGTGTCGGTCATTTCGGGCATCCAGGCGCTCGAGCATCTGGACCCGCAGAAATACGACCCCATCCCCGTGTATATCTCCCGCGACAACCAGATGTACGTCGGTGCGGACATCGGCAAAATCGACGCATATCGCGACATCCCCGGGCTGATTGCACGTTCGCAGCGCGTCATGTTCGTCAACCAGGGCAGCGATGTGGTGCTCGCCGCACTGCCGTCGGGCACGGCCGTGCGCCAAATCGATGTCGCCATGCCCGTCGTGCACGGCACGAACGAGGAGGATGGCGTGTTGCAGGGGCATCTGCGTACTATCGGCGTTCCGTTCACCGGCTGCGATGTGGCGGCATCGGCCGTTGGCATGGACAAGGCATTCCAGAAGACCATCGTGCGCGAGGCGGGCGTACCCGTGCTCGACTGCGTGGTGCTTTACAACGATGACTATCGCGACATCGAGTCCACAATGGACCGCTGCGAGACCGAAATCGGATATCCGCTGATCGTGAAGCCTGCATGCCTTGGATCGAGCGTAGGCATCGGCATCGCGAAAGATCGCACTGAGCTGGAGAAGTGCTTGGACGATGCGTTTTCGTATGCTGACAAGATCCTGGTCGAGCATGCGGTCACGAATTTGCGCGAGATCAACTGCTCCGTGGTGGGCGACATGGGCGGCGCGCGGGCATCCGTGTGCGAAGAGCCCATGCACACCGGCACATTCCTGACGTATGAGGATAAGTACGGCGGCGGATCGGGCGGCGGCACGAAGGGCGTGAAAGGCGCTAGCGCGCCAGCCGCATCTGACAGCGGTGGCCAGTCGCAGGGCATGGTTGAACTCGCACGCAAAATCCCCGCTCCCATCAGCGACGAGACCACAGCGCTGATTCAGCACTACTCCGTGCAAGCCTTCCGCGCGATGAACTGCGCAGGCGTCGTACGCATCGACTATATCCTGGATAGCGAAACTGGCGAGGTGTTCCTGAACGAGATCAACACGATTCCCGGCTCGCTCGCGTTCTATCTGTGGGAGGCGACCGGTACAACTTACCCCGAGCTGCTCGACGAGCTCATCCGTATAGCGCTGCGCCGTCACCGCAACGAGGATGCCCTGTCGTTCTCGTTCGAGACGCACATCCTGGATAACCGCTCCAGCACCGGAACGAAAAAGGTATAGCAGAACGGGATAGCGAACACAGCAACTGAAGATCAAATTTGGCGAACTACCCGCCTGACTTACAAGGTTTCCTTGATATCGGCAGCGCCCGCACTCTTGCCGACCTCCTCGAGCTGGCGCCACGCGCTCAGCCACGTCGCCAGCAGATCATTGCAAGCATTGAAAACATCCTGAAGCCACGCTTCGCTGAGCTCTTGATAGCGGTTTTCCGCACCCTGCGGGCGCGTATTGCTGTCGACGATGGCATCCGCAACCTCAACCGCGCGCCGCACGTCCTCTTCCAAGACGCGATACGGCGGAAAATCATGAGCGGCCTGCAGCAGCTCGGGCGTAATCTGCACATGGCTTTCGATGGGCAGCGATCGGCCAAATAGGTCGAAATCGGCCTGCTTGCGAGTACGCAACGCGTCGCTGATTTCGATACCGCGTTCAATGCAGTAATCACGGAAGCGCTCATTGTACACATGATCGGTCACCAGATGCGCCCATGCGCCCAACAACAACGAGATGCTCGCGCCTTCGGTCACGCGACGACGAACCAGATAGGCATCCCAGAAACGCTCGGCATTCGGCAGAGGGATGGTATGCCCCGGCGTCATATGCGTGATGCGGTAGTCGATGCGCATCGCCGTATCGTGCACCATGAAACCTACGCAGATGTCGGGCACAAGATTGCCGAAAAGAAACGCATTGGCATCGGCGATACCCAAATCGTCGGGGCTGCATTCGCCCAGCAAGCGTTCGACGTGCGCGATATGTATGTTCCAGCTCGGCATGTGCCTATGGTAGCGCAATACATGGCACATTCGGAATGCGACGCAAAGACCGGCAACATGCTGCCGCATGAAAGGAACAGAGGGGGTCTCCCCTTTTGTTCCTCCAATCCCTTTGAACGCCCAAATGCGTCCGCATAGCGATAGCCCGCTGCCCCATTCAAAGTAATCCTGCATGCTGAATCGTTGAGGAAAGGCGCATGCAATGGAATGCAAAAGGAGGATTTGTGTCGCCAACCGATATCGCATACCTGGACATCGCCGCGCTCGTCATCATGGGACTCACCTTGATGTCGCTGTTCATGCGGCACATCACCAAGGGACCCGCAAATCGCGTCTACATCGTGGCCATGCTGCTCGTGACAGCCACCGCAGCGCTGTGCGTTGCTGGCGAATTCTACGACGGCTTCATCAATCCGGCGTTCAGGGAGGGCTCAGCAGCCGAGCCGACCGCACTGCGCGATGCCATCACGATCGCGTACTACTCGCTGCGCTCACTGACTGCACCTGTCTACCTCATCCTTATCGCCACGATAAGCGGAACGACCCACCTGCTGAACAAAGGACGCGTATTTCCACTCATGATGTGGATTCCCATGATTGCAGTCATCGTCTTCGTCGTAACCAACCCGCTGCATCACCTGGTTTACGCATATGTTAACGGAGCCGTGGTCCAAGGACCGCTCATGCACGTGCTGTACTTCGTCGCCACCTACTACGCCGTAACCGGCATAATCTGGCTTTTGCGCTGGCGCATCGTTATGACCAGCGACGAGTTTGCCACACTCATGATGCTGTATCCGCTAGCCCTCATCTCCGGAATCGTGCAGTATTACTTTCCCTCGGCGCATGTGGCAATGTTCATCACCTCTGTGTCCATGATGTTGGTGGCCGCCTTTGTGATCCGCCCCGAAAGGCACATGGATTCGCATGTGGACGCCGCCAGCCTGCAAACCTACCGCGAGTTGGTTCAGCGCGCTTTCATCACAGGAAAGCCTCTATGCCTGGTCTATCTGGAAATCGTGAACCTGGAACAGCTGCGCGAACTCATCGGAAAAGACGAGTTCGCAAACGTAACTGGCCACGTAGCCGAAAACCTTCTTCGCCACCTCGAACACGATGACATGCTGTTCTACCTCCGGAATGGCCAATTCTGCATCGTGCCGCGCAACACCGATCCCGATCATGCCTTGGGCATCGCCCAGCGCGCGCATGCCCAAGGGAAGGCGTCGGCCCCCGACGGGGGTGCGCGAGCCGCGGTTATCAAGCTGCGCACCTGCATCGTGCGCGTGCCGGAGGACGCACCCGACATCGAAACCCTGAACGCATTCGTGCGCCGTTTCGCGCATCTGGTCCCCAACTCGTGCGTGACCACATTCTCCGAGCTTTCGCAGCACGAGGGCTTCTCCACAGCGATGGCGCTGAGCGATATCGTGGGGCGCGCAATCCGCAAGCGCACGTTCATGGTGTACTACCAGCCCATCTTCTGCCTGCATGACGGGCGTTTCCACTCCGCTGAGGCACTCGTGCGCCTGCGCGACCCCGAGTACGGCTGGGTCAGCCCCGGTCTGTTCATACCCGAAGCCGAGCAAAACGGCGCAATCGTCGTGATCGGCGAGATCTTGCTCGAGAAGATATGCTGCTTTTTGGGCTCGATCGACTACGCCAAAACGGGACTGGACTACGTCGAGGTGAACCTGTCAGCGGACCAGTGCGTGCGCCCACAGTTGGCAGATGAGCTTATAGCCGTCATGGAGAAATACGGCGTGGCGCCCGAGCGCATCAATCTTGAGGTGACCGAAAGCTCGTCGGCTTACTCGCAGGAGGCGATCGACGAGAACATGCGCATACTGGCCGAGCGCGGCCTCACATTCTCGATCGACGACTACGGGACCGGCTACTCCAACACATCGCGCGTCTTGAAGCTGCCGTTCTCACTCGTGAAAATCGACAAGAGCTTCGTGGACGGCATGGACGAGCCCAACACGCGCTCCGTCCTAGCCGACACAGTGGCCATGATGAAAAACATCGGCAAGAAAGTGCTCGTAGAGGGCGTGGAAACGCAAGAACAGGCCGACGCGCTCGCCGCGATGGGCGTCGACTACATCCAAGGCTACCTTTACTCGAAGCCGCTGCCCGAGGACGAGTTCAAGGCCTTCCTAATCGAGCACAACAAGTTATCGTAACCGAATGGCAGATGGGAGCTTCTGGGCAGAAGCTCCCATCGCTGTAAGTGCGGAAACGAAGGGCAGCTACGACAGAGGACGGAGGAGCGCTTTATCCATCTGGAACGCTTCTGCTGCAGCTTTGTTCCGCTCAATCAGACGCGCATCCCCTTATTCCACCGTCACCGATTTCGCCAGGTTGCGGGGCTTGTCGACATCGCACCCACGCATGACGGCGATTGATCGAGCAAGCAGTTGAAGCGGCACGCTCGCCGTTATAGGCGACAAAGCATCGCGCACCTTCGGGATGTAGATAACATGATCTGCGAATTTGGCGATCTCTTCGTCGCCTTCAGTTGCAATAACCACGACAAGTGCACCGCGTGCCTTGGCTTCTTGTAGGTTCGAAACTACCTTCTCGTAGACAGGGCTCACCGTTGCAACGGCAATAACCGGAAATCCCTCCTCGATCAACGCAATCGGGCCATGTTTCATCTCGCCGGCGGCATAGGCCTCGGCATGCAAGTAGCTAATTTCCTTGAGCTTCAGCGCCCCCTCCTGAGCAATCGCGGCACCCATGCCGCGTCCAACAAACAGTGCGCTCGTGGCATCGACGCAAGCGCGTGCAGCTTCCTCGATGGCCGATGTATCAGCCAAAATGCGCTCGACTTGCTCGGCCGTGTCGGCAAGTTCACGGAAGATGAGGCGAATCTGGTTCATACGCATCTTGCCCTTCGTCTGCGCGAGCAAGAGCGCCAGAAGGGTGAGGCTTACGACCTGGCCTAGGAACGATTTCGTCGACGCAACTGCAATCTCCTTGTTTGCCTTCGTGTAAATGACACCGTCCGACTCGCGCGCAACCGGCGATCCTAGCACGTTTGTGATGCCGAACACGCGAGCACCCTTGATGCGCGCATCGCGAATAGCAGCGAGCGTGTCGGCCGTTTCGCCCGATTGCGACACTGCCACCACAAGCGTTGTCGGCGTGATGATTGGGTTGCGGTAACGAAATTCGCTCGCCACTTCGACTTCCGTGGGAATGCGGGCCCAGCCCTCGATCATTTCCTTGGCGATAAGACCCGCATGGTAGCTCGTGCCGCATGCAATGACGTACACGCGATCGACCAGATTGAGCTCTTCAGCTGTCATATTGAGCTCGTCGATTTCCAGATGCCCGCCCACCAGGCGCCCAGCGAGCGTGTCGCGAATGACACGCGGCTGCTCGTGAATCTCCTTAAGCATGAAGTCGGGATACCCGCCTTTCTCCGCCACATCCATATCCCAAGAAATGTGCGTCGATTTCGGCGTAATGCGCTTGCCATGGCCGTCGAAGAACTCAACGCCTTCGGACGAGAGCCGCGCAAGTTGCCCGTCATCCAAGTAAACGACATCGCGCGTGGCGCCGATGACGGCAATGGCATCCGATGCAACGTAGGTGCCGTCTGCTGATTCGCCCACAATGATGGGCATATCCTTGCGCGTGGTCACGATTACGCCTGGCTCGCGAGAGCTCGTCGCCGCCAAACCATACGACCCGACCAAGCGCATACTGGCCAAGCGCACGGCTTCGAGCAGGCCCGCTCCTTCCGATCCGGTGGTCTCGTTCGTCGCAAGGCCGCTGTAGGCCTCTTCGATAAGGTGCGCAATGACCTCGGTATCGGTTTCGCTGCGGAAGATATGGCCGCGCCCCTCAAGCTCCTCGCGCAGCTCGGAAAAGTTTTCGATGATGCCGTTATGCACAACCGCGATATCGTCCGCACACGACATATGGGGATGGGCATTCATTTCAGACGGGCGGCCATGCGTGGCCCAACGGGTATGGCCGATGCCGCATGTACCGTCCAAGCTGTAATAGCGCACCGCATTCGCGAGGTCTGCAACCTTACCTCGGCGACGCACTACCTGCAACTCGCCACCTTCAAGCACGGCAATGCCCGCCGAGTCGTAGCCGCGGTACTCCACCTTCGCCAACCCGTCCAGCAGAATCGGCGCCGCCGGCTTCTTTCCCGTGTATCCCACAATCCCGCACATGGCGTATCTCCTGTTCGTTGTCCGTTTCACTTTCGTTCAGTCTAGGAAGCCGCTCCGTCGTAGTGGTTTCGGGAAGGTTAAACATGAGGGGACGATCCGTCGAGGCGTCTCTCAGAGGCGCTTCAGCAGTTACTGGATAGCCTTTCGGCTGCTCACAGGCGGTTTATCGGCGATTTATCGGCAATCGCTTGCATTTCCTTTCCGTTTCATACGCGTTACCGCCGTGTTTCGCCAGCGGCTACGAAACAAACACGCAATAACAGCGGGCAAGAATCGAAACATCGGCCGACGGAACGTCCGATGGAAAGGTAATGGTGATTGAAATGTACGACACAGGATCCACGGCATTCATGATCGTGTGCACGATGCTCGTTCTGCTTATGACGCCGGGGCTTGCATTCTTCTATGGCGGACTTTCGAGGCGCAAGAATGTGGTCAACACAATGATCATGGTTGTGAGCGTCATCGGGGTCGTTGGCGTAATGTGGATTGCCTGCGGCTGGTCATTCGCCTACGGCGGCGACGGCTCCCTACCGTTTTTCGGCGGCTTCGACCAGCTGGGCTGCCTGTCTGCAACTGGCATCATGCTGGCCGACTCTGCCTCGGTCCCCGACGGAGCCACTTACCCAGCGATCATCGACATCGGCTTCCAGATGGCATTCTGCATGATCACCTGCGCCATTATCACAGGTGCTGTAGCAGGACGCATGAAGTTCGGCGCGGTTCTGCTGTTCGTGGCGCTATGGATTCCCATCGTGTACGCGCCGCTCGCGCATATGGTATGGGGTGGTGAAGGGTCGCTGATCGGCGACATGATCGGCGCGCTCGACTTCGCCGGCGGCGATGTCGTACACATCAGCTCGGGTGTCACGGGTCTGGTCCTATGCCTCCTGCTCGGCGGGCGCCGCGGATTCGGCTTGGTCAGCTATCGCCCCCACAATGTGCCATTTGTGGCGCTGGGGGCTGCTCTTCTGTGGTTCGGCTGGTTCGGTTTCAATGCAGGCTCCCAGTTCGCGGCAGATGGCACAGCGGCGCTTGCCCTGCTCAACACTGTGGTCGCCTCGGCAGCGGGCCTGATTTCATGGATGACCGTCGAGCGCATACGCACTGGCAAACCCACTCTCGTCGGCTCCTGCACAGGACTTGTGGCGGGGCTTGTAGGCGTCACGCCCGCAGCTGGATTCGTTGAGCCCTGGGCCGCCATAGTCATTGGGCTCATCACGGCACCGTGCTGCTTCTTCGCGATCTCGATCGCCAAACGCAAAATCGGTTATGACGATGCCCTGGATGCCTTCGGCTGCCATGCGGTCGGCGGTGTTGTGGGCGGCATTCTAACTGGATTTTTCTGTGTTCCCGAGCTTTCATGGACCGACTTCGGAGGACTTATCTACACAGGCGACGCATCGCTTCTGATCAGCCAATTCCTGGGCATTCTGATAACCCTTGCGATTGTGGTAGTCTGCGGCGCCGTGCTTGGACTCATCGTGAAAGCGGTCTTCCACCGTTCGCTGCGCGTCGATGAGGAGGATGAAGCACGCGGTTTGGATGTCGCAACGCACGGCGAGAGCGCCTATCCGGCGTATCTGGGATTGGACTAAGCAATAGCCGATCTGCGAAATGAGCCATTTACCCCAGAGGTAATCGACTCATTCCGCTGATTCGGAAAACCGAAAGGAGAGGCACGGAACATGAAGAGAATCATAGCGATCGTGCGACCTGAGAAACTGGAACCGCTGAAAGAAGCTCTGTTCGAAGTCGATGTGTCTGGCATGACCATCGCGCAGGTAATGGGCTGCGGAAACCAGCACGGCTGGTCGGAATACTACCGCGGCACCGAGGTGCTGCTGAACATGATCCCGAAGGTGAAATTCGAGCTCATCGTGCCGGACAAAAGCGTCGATGCGCTGATAGACCTGATCTGCAAGACGGCCGCAACCGGCGAGGTGGGCGACGGCAAGATCTTTATCAGTCCTGTTGAAGAGGTCGTGCGCATCCGCACAGGCGAGCGAGGCGAGGCGGCGATATAGCGAATGATCCCGAAAGCCGCAATAAGGCCGCTTGCACCTAAGGCAATCGGCTCACCTAATGGGTCGATTACTCCTGGGGTGATTGGCCCATTGGGTGATCGACCCGCTTCCTAGCGCGATCGTCCCATCCAGAAAGGAACACGAGGCTCATGGACATCAGATTGACAGCAGCAGAAGCAGCGGGCGCTTTGGCAACGGAAACGCTCAAGAACGTCTTCCATCGACCAGCTGCGAACTTTCCCGGAAAAATCGGCCTGTACGTCGATCCCCACCTGATTGCCGACTTGCGTTCGCGTTTGGGCGAGGGCTCGGTCATGGTTGTAGGCACCAACGGCAAAACCACGGTGACGAACCTGCTGGCCGATGCGTTCGAGGCGGCTGGCAAAACCGTCTCGTGCAACCGCACAGGAGCAAATCTCGATTCCGGCGTGGCAACTGCCCTTCTGCATACAGGCCATGCCGATTGGGGCATCTTCGAGTGCGACGAGCTCTGGCTCGCCAAAATCGCCCCCGAACTCCAGCCCGCATTCGTCGTGCTGCTCAATTTGTTTCGCGACCAGCTCGACCGCATGGGCGAAATCGACCACATCCAGGCGGCCATCGTCGAAGCACTCGCATCCTCGCCGTCCACAACGCTCATCTATAACGCAGACGATCCCCTCTGCCAAGCCATTGCCGACCAGGTGGGCAACGCGCACATACCCTTCGGTTTTGACGAAGATCTTGGTCTTGCGCAGAACACCGTGGCGGACACGAGCATGTGCCAACGCTGCGATTCGCTGCTGATCTACGAATGGCATCAATACGGACAACTCGGCGCATATCGTTGCCCGACATGCGGATTTCAGCGCGCACAGCTTGCATATGCTGCCTGCGATGTCGCCATCGGGGAAGATGGCAGCGCCTTTACCGTGCACCATGGCACCGATGAGCTGCGCATGTATGTTCCCTTCTCGGGAACGTACATGCTTTACAACGCGCTTGCGGTCTGTGCAGCAGCCGATTGTTGCGGCGTAGCGACCAGCTGCGTCGATACGGCCATTTCCTCGTTCGCGCCGGAGAACGGCCGGCTGCAGGAATATGCAATCAACGACAAACGCATCCTGCTGAACCTGGCGAAAAACCCGACTGGCTTCAACCAGAATCTGCGAATCGTGATGCAGACACCGGGACCTAAGGCTGTTGCATTCTTCATCAACGACAAAGAAGCCGACGGCCATGATGTCTCGTGGCTGTGGGATGTCGATTTCCAAGAGCTTGCAGCAGTGGATGACCTTGTTGTTTTCGCTGGCGGCATCAGGCGAAACGACATGCAGGTGCGTCTCAAATACGCCGGAATCGATGCTGAGCTCATCGGCGATGCCGCGGAGTTTCTCGAAAAGACAAGGAGCCTTTCGAATGCACGGCTTTTCGCCATCGCAAACTACACGGCCCTTCCGGAAGTGAAGACCGTGCTCGATCAGCTGCAGAGCGAGCCCGAAGGGCAAAGGGCGGCAGACCAGGTAGTACCGTCCACGACCACGCAGCATTCCGCAAGCCAAGACGCAGACGGTTCGCGCGACGAGCCGACGGCAGGCGGCTCCCCCGCTTTCCTCCCCCTATGCGACGAAAAACTCACCATCGTCCACATGTACCCCGAACTGCTGAATCTGTACGGCGACGGCGGCAACGTCATCGTGCTTGCAGACCGTGCACGCCGGCGGGGCATCCAGACGGAGGTCGTTCGTGTATCCCACGGACAGCATGCCGACCTCGAAAACGCCGACATCGTCTATTTGGGCGGCGGACCCGACCGCGAGCAGCATCTCGCATCGATCGACCTGCTCGAACAAGCGCAGGCCCTGCGCACATACGCTGAAGACGGCGGCGTGATGCTCGCCATATGCGGTGGCTATCAGATGCTCGGCCGTGAATGGCTGCTCGGGGACGAGAGCGTTCCCGGCCTGGGGATTCTGGATGTAGTGACGAAGCGCGTCGAGGGCGGCTCGCACAACCGCCTGGTCGGCAACATCATATTGGAGAGCCCACTTGCACATCTTCCCGTCGTGGGCTACGAGAACCACGCTGGTCGCACCTACCTGGACGCGGGCTGCAAGTCATTCGGCTGGGTCGTCGGCAAACATGGCAAAGGCAACAATGACACGGACGGCTCTGACGGTGCAATGCGTCGCAACGTCGTAGGTACCTATTTACACGGACCGCTCCTTTCCAAGAATCCTGAAGTGGCTGACTGGCTGCTCGAGCGCGCCCTTGCCCGCCGTGCTGCCAAGGAAGGACGCCCAGCCCCCGAACTGCCGCCACTCGACGACGCCGTCGAACAAGCCGCCAACGCCTTCATGAGCACGAGGCACGAATAACGGACAGCATAATGT
>CAYOBD010000007.1:0-23064 GCA_964402005.1 uncultured Eggerthellaceae bacterium | reverse complement strand
ATCCGCAACGTGCCGTTCGTTGCCATGGGCATCGTAACGGTGCTCTACCTGCTCATCTGGTACCAAGAGTGGCAGCTTGCCCTGC
Organism: uncultured Eggerthellaceae bacterium; assembly: GCA_964402005.1. GTDB lineage: Bacteria > Actinomycetota > Coriobacteriia > Coriobacteriales > Eggerthellaceae > CAYOBD01. Next base: position 22,979 of record CAYOBD010000007.1, on the reverse strand, counting down.
TCGTTGCGCTCAGCTTCACCTGCTACATGGGCGTCGTTCTCTATGCGCACGAGAAGCCCATGATGGGCATGCTCATGATTCCCAAAACCATTTGCTACATCTGCCTCATCGCAAACCTGCTGGGGAGGTTGTAACCCGGCGGGCGCTGGCAGAATTCGAAGGGATGTGGCGCAATGCCAACGCTTCAGATAGCTCAGGGGATACTCCTCCCCTTCCTTGGCACCAGCCTTGGGGCGGCCATGGTGTTCCTCCTCAAGCGCGAGATTCCCGCCACGGTGCAGAAGATCCTCACGGGCTTTGCCGCCGGCGTCATGGTGGCCGCATCCTTCTGGAGCCTGCTGCAGCCGGCCCTCGACGCCAGCGAGCACATGGGCTCCCTCTCGTTTGTCCCCGCGGCCGTCGGCTTCATGATTGGCATCGGCTTTCTGCTGCTGCTCGACGAGGTGACGCCCCACATGCACATGGACCTGCAGGACGAGGGTCCCAAGACCGGGCTCAAGCGCACGACCAAGCTCGTGCTGGCCGTCACGCTCCACAACATTCCCGAGGGCATGGCCGTAGGCGTGGTGTACGCGGGGTGGCTCCATGGGGGTCAGACGGTGAGCCAGACGGCGGCACTTGCGCTGGCGCTCGGCATAGCCATCCAGAACTTCCCCGAAGGCGCCATCGTCTCGATGCCGCTACGTGCCGAGGGCATGAGCAAGGCAAGGACGTTCTGGTACGGCGTGCTTTCCGGTGCCGTCGAGCCCGTGGCGGCGCTGCTTACCATCATGGCCTCGTCACTCGTTGTGCCCGTGCTGCCCTACCTGCTTGCCTTTGCCGCAGGCGCCATGATGTATGTTGTGGTGGAGGAGCTCATTCCCGAGATGAGCGAGGGCGAGCACACCAATGTGGGTACGGTCGCCTTTTCGCTCGGCTTCGTGCTGATGATGGTGCTCGATGTTGCGCTAGGCTAGTGCTAACCGACGAAGGGAGTTGTCATGGAGAAGACGCTCGTTGTGATGCGGCATGGCAAGGCGATGGCTCCCGAGCAAGGTCAGCCGGACAAGGACAGGAGCCTTACCGAAGCAGGTGCGTTGGCACTCGGGGCGCGCCTCCCCCATATGCTTCGTCTCCTCGAGGCAGGAGATGCCACGGTGCAGATCTGGTCGAGCCCCGCCAAGCGCGCACGCCAGACGGCACGGCTTCTCGAGGCGGCACTGCGCGAGCGGAACGTTCCCCTCAAGAAGGGCATCGGGACCCATGAGTGTCTGTGGGAGCAGGACATTGACGGCTTCCTGAACGAGCTGCGCGCCAGCGATGCAGACTTCATATGTGCCGTTGGCCACGTGCCGTTTGCCGAGGACGTCGTCGAGGAGCTTGCCGGTTCCACGCCGCCCTTCTCCACGGGCGGCCTCTGCTGCTTGAAGGTGCAGCTTGCCGACAAGGACGCGCAGGACAGCCCGTCAGCATCTGAGCACGCTCGTCTCCTGTGGTTTGCCCAGGGGCCCATCGCCGCTCATTGGGACACGTTTGTCCAGCTCCAGGCGATGCTCACCTCGACGGCTGAGGTTATCGAAGACCGTCGCGCGGCCTTCTTCGCCACCCCCGAAGACATCGAGACCATCCACCGCTTCCGCACGAACATCCGGACGCTGCGCAGCTTCGTGGCGTTCATCAAGCCCTGGCAGAATGCGCAGCAGAACGCCGAGACCCAAGCGCTCCTCAAGGAGATTGTTGGGTACACCTCGCGCCTGCGTGAGCTGGACGTTCTTGAGAAGCACGTGCGCGCGACCGAGGGATTCTCTTCCAAGACGTGCGCATTCTGCAAGAAGGAGGCAGCCGCCGAGCGTGCCCATGTCCTCAAGATCCTCACGTCGAAGCAGGTCGTGCGGGCATTTGAGCGCGCCATGTCCCTTGCCAAGAACGTTGTGTGGAAGAAGCGCTACCTAAGGCAGGGGCTGCCCGCCAAGGTGGTGCGCGCGCGGTTTGACGCCCTGATTGCGTCGGTCGAAGCCGACCTCTCCACCCTCGACCTGTCCGATGCCGAGCGGACGCACGACGTGCGCAAGCGTGCCAAGCGCGCCCGCTATGTGGCAGAGTTCAACGAGGGCATCCTCGGAGCCGACTCGGTGGAGATTGCGCAGAACATGGTTGCCCATCAGGACAATCTGGGCGCCATCTGCGAGGCCCGTGTGAACATCGGCATCGTCGACAGCCTGACTGGCGAAGACGTGCCCGAGCCTGTCGCCTGGGATCTTGCCCTACTCCGTGCTCAGAACGAGACGTTCCTCTATACGATTCTGCGCGAGTCGCGATAGGGGTGGCAAAGCCTTCAAGAGACTTTGAGAGGAGGAGGGCTGAAAAGTCAACTTTTCGGCCCTCTTCCTTTTCGTGCGGCCTCATCGGGCGAAAGTGCCTTTCAGAAATAAAACCCTGTTCAAAGCTGAGATTATTAACCAGGACGGAGAGAAAGATTCTCTTCGATTCGGCTTTCGACACCTTTCTTTCGCATATGTGCACTCAATATGAAAGTCTACAAAAATAAACTAAAAACTATTGTAGAAAATCACTAATAGAGTACAATAAATTGCAAATGAAGCACTCAAACGCACAACAAGGCTTGGTGGGCCTGCTCACCTCGGACTCGTATCGGCTGCTATGCCTGCTGGTCAGCCTGCAGGCGGATACGTTGGACGGGAAAAGGGTGCGCGAAAGCCAGGAGGAGATCGCTGAGCTTTTCCATGCCAGCAAGGGAAAGCTCAACCCCCTCATGCAAGCGCTCGTTACTTCCGGATGCATCCGGAAGTATCGGGCGCGCAGCGGTTATACCGTCACACCGCTCGGTTCTTGGGTGGTCGACTACATCGGACAGCTCGAAAACCAGGCTGCGCAGATGTCCGAGGGTGCGCAAGGAAGGTAGGAACGGAACCCATGTTCTCCTCGAGGAAAACGGTTTTCGCCGGCAAGCGCAACCTCGAGCCTGAACCTTTCTGTCCTGTCATCTCCAGTAAAAGCGGTTACGCGAGTTTGAGGCGCGCTATTCGCCCAAAGCTGTTTCGTCGCAATACGGTTGTACGTTCTCGCTAAGAACGGGTTTCTCAAAAGAAGGCGCAACTGGATTGCCTTGTTGCACCTTCTTTCATTTCGGAAATAAGCTCTTTCGAGCGAGGAATTCATCGGCGGAAGTTCAAACCATGCGGCGCCTTCTGCATAACGCTCTAATTTTGAATGCCTAGCCACTCGTGCCATTGGGGGAGACGCTCGTGACGCCCTTATCTTGAGCACCTAACCGCTCGAGTCATTGGGGGAGACGCTCTTTTTGGGTTTTCATATCAGCGGTATCATTGCTACAGCACTGGAGGAAGCTCTGCTATTGGGTGGGCGGAGCGCTTCCGGGCGGTTCGGAGGGGGAGGGCAATGAAGACGGTCGACAAGACAGTCATCCACAACCTGGGGCTTTGCGCTGTGGGAGATGGGGCGAACATCTCGGCAATCGATGTCAAGGACGGTCGCATCGTGCGCGTGCGTCCGGTGCATTACGACGAGCACTATACCAAGGAAGACCTAAACTACTGGGTTTTGCAGGGCAGAAACGGCAAAACGTTCGAGCCGGGGATGAAATCCTATATCCCGCCGTTCAGCATGGCCTTCAAGCGCCGCACGTATTCCCCGAATCGTGTACCGTTTCCGCTGATCCGCGTCGATTGGGATCCGAAGGGCGAGCGCAATGCGGCGAACCGCGGCAAGAGCAAGTATCGCCGTGCTTCCTGGGATGAGGTGCTGGGGATCATTGCCGACGAGATCCATCGCATCGTCGAAGATTACGGGCCGCACTCGATCCTTCTCCAAGCTGACGGCCACGGTGAGACGAAAGCCATCCATTGCGCTCATAGCTGCATGGCGCCCCTGCTGAAAGAGTTGGGCGGCTTCACGGCCCAGATGCGCCAGCCTGACAGCTGGGAAGGTTGGTATTGGGGTGCGAAACATGTGTGGGGGCAGGACCCCGTCGGCCAGAGTGTGACCCAATTCAACGTGATTCAAGATGTCATGCGCAATAGCGATGCCGTTCTGATGTGGGGCTGCGATCTTGAAACGACGCCGTGGGGCTGGAGCGGCCAACAGTGTTCCCGAATAGCCTATGCGCTTTCCGACATGGGCATCAAGCAGATCCATATAGCTCCCGATTGCAATTACAACAACGCGATTCACGCCGACAAGTGGATTCCCGTGCTGCCCAATACCGACGCCGCCTTCCAGCTTGCCATCGCATATGTTTGGATAACCGAGGATCTTTACGATAAGGAATACATCGCCACGCATGCCGACGGCTTTGACTGGTTCGAGTACTACGTGCTCGGACACGAAGACGGTGTTCCCAAAACCCCTGAGTGGGCTGAGGAAAAATGCGGTACGCCTGCCTACACGATCAAGGCGTTCGCCCGCTATTGGGCGCGTCATAACGTATCCATCGCGCATGGCAACGGCGGCTCGATGATCCGCTCGTGCTTTTCGCACGAGCCGGCGCGTTTGGAGATCTATTTGTTGGGAATGCAGGCGGTGGGCCATCCTGGTCGCAACCAGTTCAAGTTCCTTGAGTGGTCGCTGTTCGGTCTGGCGGGATCCAGCCCGCTTCCCACGAGCGCCTGGCTTCCTTCCGTCGAGGCATGCTATAACGGAAGCCATCTGGGTGCCGCAACCGATAGTTTCGTGCCCAAGACGCTCATTCCGAGGGCATTGAGGGGCGAGACGCTGGAATGGTATGGCCATGTGACGGCTGCGCATCCGACGATCGACCAGTTCTCCAAGTTCTCGTATCCGCTGCCGGGCGACGCCGGCATACGGATGGTTTGGAGCGACTGCCCCTGTTGGCAGACGTGCTGGAACGGCGGTAACGAGCTTGTCGAGGCGTTGAAGAGCGAAACCGTCGAGTTCCTTCTCGTGCAGCATCCCTGGTTCGAAAACGAAACGATGTACGCCGATATCGTGCTGCCCGTTTCAACGAAGCTGGAGCTTGACGATTTCGGAACCGACACGTTGGGCGGGCAATGGCATGCGGTCATCTACGAAGAGCATGCCATCGACCCCGTGTGCGACTCAAAAAGCGATTATGAGATTGCCATTGCGATAGCGCGCGCACTCGGCAAGTTCGGCGGAAAGTACGCTGGCCTCGAAGCGGTGCTTACGAAAGGGAAATCGCTGGACGAGCAGTTGCGATACGGCTACGAGAACTGCCATGCGCCCGCAGAGTTCCTCGATTGGGAAACATTCACGAAGCAAGGTTATCAGCTGATTGCGACAAAGGAGTGCTGGGAGGACGATCCAGTGGGCATGTATCCGTTCTACAGCGATCCGGTTGCAAACCCCATGTCAACTCCAACGGGCAAGCTCGAATACTACAGCACCCGGCTTGCGACGGCGTTTCCCGACGACAAGATCCGTGGGCCGGTGGCCCATTGGATTGAAGAGGGGGATGGCCATTTCGAGCGTAAGGACAGTGCGCGGGCAAAGGATTATCCATTTCTGCTCGTGTCGAACCATCCACGCTGGCGCGTCCATGCGCAATTGGACGACATCCCCTGGTTCCGCGAGATCGAGACCGGCAAAATCATCGCGGCGGATGGCTATGCCTACGAGCCTATTTGGGTGAATCCGATTGATGCAGAGCGCCTTGGGATCGTTGACGGCGATGTTGTCCGGTTGTTCAACGAGCGAGGGGCCGTGCTTGGTGCTGTGCGCGTGACTGAGCGCATCATGCCGGGCGTGCTGAGCCAGGACCATGGTGCGCGGGTCGACCCGATCGTTTCGGGCAAAGACGGACTCGACCGCGGCGGCGCTAACAATCTCATTTGTCCGAGCGCAACGTCATCGAAGAACGCGGTCGGCGAAGTGACGAGCGGCTTTCTTGTGGGTATCGAAAAAGTTGACATCGACGCTTTGGCCGCTGCGTATCCTGACGTCTTTGACCGCGAGCACTACGAGCCTTATGCGGGTCTTTGCGTGGCCGATTTCATCGAGGGAGAGTAAGGGGAGCGACCATGAAGGTATTCACGTTCGATTACTCGAGGTGCAACGGGTGCTATAACTGCCAGATTGCCTGCAAGGACGAGCATTGCGAAAACGATTGGTCGCCCATTGCGAAACCGCAGCCCATGACGAGCCATTTCTGGTGCAAGGTCAGTGAGCACGAGCTCGGGAAAGTGCCGTGGGTGCGTGTGGTCTACAACGTGCGGCTTTGCGCCCATTGCGGGGACGCTCCCTGCATGGCTGCAGGAGGTGATGCGGTCTATCGTCGAGACGACGGCCTCGTGATCATCGATCCTCAAAAGGCGAAGGGCATGAGGGAGCTCGTCGACAGTTGCCCAATCGGGGCCATCTATTGGAATGAGGTGCTGGGTATTCCGCAGAAGTGCACAGGATGCGCGCATCTGCTCGACGATGGCTGGACCGTGCCGCGCTGCGTCGACCAGTGTGCGACCGATGCGTTGCAGTATGTCGAATATGATGAGGTTAAACATCTTCTCGGTGATGCGCAGCCTCCTGCCGAGCTTGACGGATGCTCACCCCGGTTCTTCTATCTGAAGATGCCGAAGCCGCGGATTACGGGTACGGTGGCAGACCGCTCCATCAACGAAGTCGTCATCGGTGCCAACGTTTTGCTGCGCAACGATGTCGGCGAGCGCGTTCAGGCGGTTCTTACCGATGAATTCGGTGATTTCAGGTTTGCGGACGTCGAGCCTGGCAGCTATACGGTGCGCATCGAGGCGGATGGGTACGAAGCCCTCGAGTGCGCAGCCGTCGTGGACGGCAACGATTGCGTGCTCGGGGATTTGTTGGTGAAAGTCTCCGCGCGCACGATAAGCGAGTATGAGAATGCGATGCGCATTCTCAACCATACGGGCGACGCCGAATGGGTGCCGGTGTCCAGCGACGTATTCCAAACCGTTATCCCCTCGGCGTTGCGCGAACGTCCAGTGGGCGACGAGACTCAAGACTGGTTCGGTTGCTCCTGGGTTTGGGAACCCAGGAACCTGGGATGGGCCCCCGATTTGCACAAGCCCTATCTCTTGGACGATATCCGCAATTGGCGCGAGAAGGTTGTATTTCCCGATGTGGAAGCCATCGATTGGAAGGCGGCGGCAGAGAAGGATCTTGCCGACATCGATCGGGAGAATCGTATCGTCCGCATTATGGTCGAAGCGGGTCCGTTCGAGCGCACCCATCACCTGCTCGGATTCGAGGAGACATTCATCGCAATGGCGACAGAACCCGAGGAATATTTCGCGCTTATCAGCGCGATTACGGACTATAAGGTGAAGCTGCTCGGGCTTTTGGCGGATGCTTACAAACCGGAGGTGTTTTTTCTGCATGATGATTTGGGGTCAAGTCAGGGTCCACTGATGTCGCTGGAGATGTATCGGGAGCTTGTGAAGCCCTCCCATATGCGTCTCGGCGCCGTATGCAAGGAGCATGGGGTTATCTACATGCATCATAGCTGCGGCTGCAATCAGCTATTCCTCGAGGATCTTTACGAATGCGGAGCCCGGCTGTTCCATCCTCTGCAGTACTTCAACGACCGGCATGCAGTGGCTAACCAATTCATGGGACGCGATGTGGCTTTCGAGATCGGTATAGACTCGGTGAATTACGGCGGTCCTGCGGAAATCGTTGCGGAAGTGCGTGATGTCATCGACGCGTTCGGCCCAGGGAAGAATCTGTTCTGCGGCTGTTTCGCTAGCGATACGGGCAAGCAGGATCAGTCGGTTGTTGCCATCGATGAGGTTCGCTCGTACGGTCGTTTCCGCTAATGGCATAACGATTCTTCGCGTCGTTGCTACAATGGGTTTCCGCCATGTGGAAAACCCATTGTCTCATGTGTCGCGCTTTGGAACGTGCATCGCGCTATCATGGCAAAGGTCGCGTGTGCGATTCTGCGATGTGTGAGAAAGGTTATGCCATGGAGAATGCGCTGAATTCGGTTTTGCTTGAGCGGGTGGGATGCGACGCATTCCTCGTGCGCGACACGGTGAATATCCGCTGGATTACCGGCTTCGACGGCGTGTTCGATACCGAGCAGGCCCATGCGCTGCTCGTGCTGCCTGATCGTCTGATCCTGCATACCGATTCGCGTTATGCGGGTGCGGCGCGTGCTGCGGCCCGAGCGTCGGCGCAGCTGATTGAGGTGGATGAAGCGCGCGAGTCGCATGCTGCGTTTGCGCGTCGAAACCTGCCCGAAAGCTTTGTGCTCGGTTTCGAAGGAAGCATCGCCTACAACGAGTTCGTAAAGCTGGCTGAACTGTTTCCAAGCGCAGAGTCATCGGAGCAAGGCGCCCCATCGGATGCTTCTGAGGCAGCTCCAGATTCGGGGCGAAGCGGGAGCGAGGACTGTTCGAGCGAGCTAAGCGAGCGAGTTCCGCAGCTGCTTCGCCCCGAATCGGGAGCGGGTGCCGAAGCTGTATCCGATGGGGCGCCTTGCTCCGATGTGTTGGCGCTCGGTGACCCTGCGGTCGTTCCAGGAGCTGCGCTTGTGTCGACGACCGATGCCGTCCGTACGCTGCGGGCGGTCAAGACTCTGTTCGATCTGGAACGCATGCGTGCAGCCCAGGCCATCACGGATGCGGCTTTCTCCCATATGATCGGATTTATCCGCCCCGGCATGACGGAGCGGCAGGTGCAGCGCGAGTTGGATGACTTCATGCTGCGCAACGGTGCGGAAGAGCTGGCCTTTCCCTCGATTGTGGCGACGGGCCCGAACGGGGCGAATCCCCATGCGCAGCCGAGCGATGTGCCGCTCGAGGCAGGGCAGTGCGTGGTCATGGACTTCGGCGCGAAAGCGGCAGGGTATTGCTCGGATATGACGCGTATGGTGTTTATCGGCGAGCCCGACGCGCGTCTGCGTGAGGCATACGCGGTTCTGCGCAAAGCGAACGAGCAGGTAGAGGCTGCGCTCAAGCCTGGCATGACGGGCAAGGAAGCCCATGAGATGGCAGAGCGCATCCTTGAGGCGGGTGGCTTCGGCGGCAAGATGGGCCACGGTTTGGGCCATGGCGTGGGCTTGGAAATTCACGAGCTGCCCAACCTGAACACGCGCAACGACAAGCCACTCGAGCCGGGCAATGTAGTCACGGTGGAGCCGGGCATCTACATCGAGGGGGAGTTCGGCATGCGCCTGGAGGATTGCGGCGTGTTGACTGAGGGCGGCTTCAAGCCCTTCACCCAATCGACCCACGAGATGGTTGTCGTCTGATCATTTTCCGAAAGGCGGACAGCACGCCTATCCCGAAGTCAGGGCAGAATCGATGAACATCATCCGTGCGAGCCGACGCTCGAGGAAATGGTCGGGATTCACCGGGGTCTTCAGCAAGTCGTATAGGTCCTTCGGCACGACTCGGATCATGGTGTCGACGAACTCCTCCACGGTTATAGGTTCCTCGAGCTGCATCGATTCGGTGAATACGCTGATTTCGGCGGCTGCCAAACCAGCAATCATGAGGCGTAGCGGGTTCGTGAGCTCCACATGCTTTACGTTCACCACCGTGTCGGTCAGGTCCTTGATTCTGCGGCGCAGTCCGTATTGGTCGATGCCGTTGTAGTCGCTTGAGCGATAGGCGGCGCGTAGCATATCGAGATGCATGAAGTAGAACGTAGTCGAGACGGTGTGCCCATCGCGCCAGGTCAGAGTCTTGCCGATTTGGGCAATGCCCTCTGTATATCCCAAATCGGTATACCATTGCACGATTTCGTACTTATCACGGAAATGCGTATAGAACGTTGTCTTGCCGATATTGGCGCGTGAGCAGATCTGCTTCACGGTGATGTCGTCGAGTTCATGATGTTCGAGCAGCGATTCCAGGGCCTTGAAAATGCGCCCCTTCTGCAGCATGGAGTGCGAGTACAGCGAATTGTCTGCCTGATGCATAGATCCTCCCCCTCAAAAGGCTCTGCACGATAGCAGGCTTGACACTGTGCCTGGGAACGCTTGCGAATGGTCCGGCTTCGATTGCCGGGCTGTGCTCTGCGCGCTTCGCCCGAGGTTCCCTGCTGGTTCACATAATACGGGAACTAATTCGGAAATGTACAGCAGCGCGGACAGAATCGTCGAAGTGTCCGTCTTCAGCGTGCTTCATGTCTAAGCGGTTCGTTCCATATGCCCTTCGCACCTGAACGGTTCGTCCGTGCGGGCGTTCTCACCAAGCCGTGCGCAGGCTCGGAACCAACCTGCCCCTTTGCGTCTGGAGGTGGGACGCCGGTTCTTCGTAGTATCGCGCCAGAGGGGGTCGCTGGCCATGGCCATGCGGCCGAAAGGAAAAGCAAGCAAAGCGAAGAGAGAAGGGAAAAGAGAGGAGAGAGGTATGCAGAAGACTGAGACAGATCGCCCGTTGCAGTGGCAGGAAGGTGAATACACGGTTTACCGTAACTACCAGTGGACTGCGCCTGGCTGCCACAACATGTGCGGCCAACTTGTGTACGTGAAGGATGGCAAGGTCGAAAAGGTCGAGGGCGACCCGGACGATCCCTATTCCGAGGGTCGTTGCTGCGCCCGTTGCCTCAATCTCCCCGAGGCGATGTACAGCCCCCAGCGTGTGAAGTATCCCATGAAGCGCGCCTACGAGGATCGCGGCAAGGACAAGTGGGAGCGCATCACTTGGGAAGAGGCTTATGACATCATCGAGGAGAAGGTGCGCGAGATCTGGAGGGATTACGGTCCCGAGAGCATCGTTTCGTTCCAGGGTACGGGCCGCAATATCGTTTGGCAGACTCCGTTCCTGTCCTTTACGGCTTTCAAGTCGCCCAACTTCGCACTCGGCTTCTTGTCTGGCGACTCGTGCATGCTGCCGCGTAACACCGCTCAGACATACGTGCTCGGTGACCCGACGGTTGTCGATATGGGCCAATTCACGCCGATGGGTATGGATAATCCCGAGTGGAAGGTTCAGGAGTGCATCGTTATCTGGGGCAACAACCCGGTTGTCTCCAACGGTGACGGCTTCCTCGGCGGCTGGATCCAGGAATCCATGAAGCGCGGCGCCGAGCTCATCGTCCTCGATCCCGAGCTCACCTGGCTTGCCGCACATGCTAAGTACTGGCTGCCTATCCGTCCTGGTACCGATGGCGCCATGGCGCTTGCATGGCTCAATGTCATCATGGAAGACGATCTTATCGACCATGAATTCGTCGAGAACTGGTGCTATGGCTATGAGGCTCTCAAAGAGCGTGCCAAGGAATGGACGCCTGAGCGCGTAGCCGAGATCACCTGGGTTCCTGCAGAGAAGATCCGTGCCGCTGCACGTTTCTACGCGACGGCCAAGCCGGCTGCGATGCAGTGGGGCCTTGCCATCGACATGCATCCGTACGGTGTTCCGGCGGCGCATGCCATCTCGGCACTGACTGCAATCACGGGCAACATCGACGTTCCCGGCGGCAATATGATCTGCCGTGAGGCCTACAACATCTACTGCGGTTACCGTACTGGTTACGAGACGCTTCCCGAAGAGATGCGCGGCAAGATCCTTACCCAGGACACCGGCGATACCGAGACCCTGGTTGCCGGATCCGCATCGAGCGACAAGATTCTCGAAGCGATCGAGACTGGCGAGCCGTATCCGATCCAGATGATCTTCTATCAAACGAACAACCCGATTGCGAACATGGGCGCCGAGGCTCCGCGTCTGTATCGCGCGATGATGAAGGTTCCCTTCAACGTCGTCATGGACTATGTCATCACTCCGACCGCCGCAGCTTGCGCAGACGTATTCCTGCCTTGCGCTTTCGGTCACGAGCGCAACTCCATCCGTACGTGGTGGTCGCCGTTCCGCATCTGCCGTGATGTCGTCCACTATGAGGACTGCAGGTCCGATGAGCAGGTCATTGTCGAACTCGGCCGCCGTCTCAACAAGGAATGGTTCGATGAGGTCGGCATCGTTGACGACAAGACCCTGTGCACGTGGGTTATGCACAATACGCAGCTTCCCGACACGGTATGGCCTGAGCTCTACGAGGGCGATTTCGAGGACATGGAGCAACAGCTCATTGCTCACTGCAGCTGGCCCTACAAGAAGTACGAGAAGGGCCTGCTCCGCAACGGCGAAGTTGGCTTCCTGACTCCGTCCGGCCGCGTCGAGCTGTATTCGCTCGTGTTCCAGCAGATGGGCCTGGACCCGCTGCCCGATTGGGACGAGGCGCCTGAGAGCCCGGTGAACAGCCCGGATCTGTACGAGGAATACCCGTTCGTTCTCACGACCGGTCAGCGCTCCTGGGCTTACTTCCACTCCGAGAACCGCCAGAACCCGACCATGCGTGAGATCCATCCCAATCCGCGCGTCACGATCAACCGCAAGGTTGCTGAGCGTCTGGGTCTGGTCGAGGGTGACTGGGTCTGGATCGAGAACCAGCGCGGTCGTTGTCGCCAGACGGTTCAGATCTCCGACTTCCTCGACGAGCGCATCGTTCGTGCCGAGCACGGTTGGTGGTTCCCCGAGGATGACAGCGAGCAGCTGTTCCGCACCTTTGACAGCAATATCAACAACTTGACGACGATGGGCATCGTTGGCAAGACCGGCTACGGCGCACCGTACAAGTGCCTGCTCTGCAAGATCTACAAGTGCACGCCGGAGAACAGCGAAACCACTCCGACTCAGCAGGTTCTTGAAAAGGGCGGCTTCGAGTACGACGTCAATGCCGCCAAGGCACGCTTCGACGCGATGAAATAGTGAGGGGGTTGCGATCATGGAAAACAAAGCACTGGCACTTCTTATCGATACGGATTACTGCTCGGGTTGCCATGCATGCGAGGTCGCTTGCAAGAAAGAGCACGACCTGGCCAAGGGCGTCTATGGCATCAAGCTTCTGCAGATGGGCCCCTTCGAGATCGGCACTGACGAGTACGAGTACCGCAACGTTCCCGTTGTTGGCAAGCTCTGCGACCTGTGCGCCGAGCGCCGCGGTCTGGGCAAGGTTCCGCTGTGCGTGCAGAGCTGCCCGGGCAAGGTTATGAAAGCCGGCACGCTCGAGGAGATGGCTGTTGAAGCCGCTGCCAAGAGGGGCAACGTTCTGTGGGTGGTCGAGGCCTAATCGGGCGTACGACCGAACGGCCTTCACCGTTTCAGCGTTCGCGCCGCGCGGGGTGATGCATGCATGTCCCCTTACACCCCGCGCGGCCGATCTGGAAAACGGATTAGGCAAGAGCCCCCCTACTGCATCGCTCGCGAGCTTCGAGCGTCGTGCTGGGAGGGGGTTCCGCTTGGAATCAGGGGAAATCATCAGGCGGTTGGGTTGGGAATGAGTCGACAGGGGGCTAACCTGCTTTGACTCATCTGCTGGAACTCCAAGATGCAGTTATCTCTCTCAACGAGTTAAAGGGGTTGGCCCCCGACGATTCGCTCCCAATCCAACTGCCAGCTAGTTTCAGAGGGGAGCAATGATGAGTGAAAACACTGCCGCAGAGGCTCCGATGACGCCTCCGGCAACTCAGCCAACTCAGGATTTTTTCCATCAGCCGTATCGCTATATGATCATTGCGATCTACGGCATCGTTAATCTTGCAGCGATCATCTGCACGTACATGTTCATGGGCATGGCAACGTCCATCATGGAACAGTTCCAGATCGATCCGTCGCAGTTCTCATTCATGTGCACGATCGGCTTCTTGGTCGGATTCATCCTGTGCCTGCCCGTCGGCAGCCTGTGTGACAAGTTCGGCGCACGGGCGGTGATGATAGTATGCTTCGTCATCGTGGTGGTCGGCGCGGCATGGCGTGCGTTCGACCCAAACACGACGCCGACGCTGCTCACCATCACGCAGGTCATGTTCGGCTTCGCATTCACGGGCGTGAATGCCTGCGTGATCAAATCCCTGGGCGCATGGTTTGAGCCCAAGCAACTGAATTTCATGGTCGCCATCTACATCGCTGTGGCGACCGCCGGTGCAGCCGTGGGCCTGGCATCCGGCTCCATCTTCGGCGACGACCTCAAGACGGCGCTGTACTTCCAGTTTGGTGTCGAGCTTGCCTGCCTCGTCCTGATCGTGCTGTTCCTGCGCAACAAGCCGGCAGGTGCCCCCGAGCCTCCAAAGGACTCGTTCTTCAAATACATCGGCAACACGCTCAAGTTCAAGGGTGCGTGGATTTCGGCACTTTGCTATATGTTCCTCTATGCAGGCACGACCGCATGCAATACGTTCATCGTGGCCGGTATGCAGGACCGCGGCATGGACATCGGTATGGCGGCACTCGTCGGCATCCTGATCAATGTGACGGCGCTTATCGGCGAGTTCGTATTCCCGGCCTTCGTGTCGAAGCATACGGAGAAGAACTACAGCCGCCTGACGCTTATCTTCCTAAGCGCTGCCACGGCGGTATGCATCCTGATCGCATGGCTCGTTCCCATGCCGGCAATCGCAACCGCCATCCTTATGTTCATCGCTTACATCTTCATCGGCGGCGCGTTGGCGCAGACCAAGGCTCTGCCCGCCCAGATCCCGGGCCTGCCGCCTGATCACTTCGGTACGGCTGGCGGTTTCCAGGCGATGTTGCAGAACCTGGGCGCTTTCATCGGCCCGACCTACTTCGTCGCTTTGATTGCGGGATCCAACTTCACGATGATCTTCGTGTTGTCGGCGGTGCTGTTCGCTGTGTACTTCATCTTCTGCTTGATGATTCCGAAGAACATGGGGCTGATTGCACAATCCGAACAGATCGAACAGTCCGAATAGCCACCCCGGTGCTGCGGTTTTTCCGCGGCACCGGAGTTTTTGCTCCACGTTTGTCATCCAAGATTCAGAGAAAGGTGCGAATAATCATGAAGAGCGTTATATACGTTGGCGACGGCAAGGTCGAGCTTCAAGATGTACCCAAGCCGGAGTTGGTCGATCCCACATCCGTACTCGTCAAAGTTCATCTGTCCACGCTGTGCGGCAGCGACGTCCATGTTCTGAAGGGTGAGCAGATCAACATCAACCCTCCGTTCCCGCTGGGGCACGAAGCCATGGGCACCGTTGAGGAGATCGGCAGCGCAGTCAAGAACATCAAGGTCGGAGACCGCGTTGCCGTTCCGCCTGCGATCTACTGCGGATGCTGCTTCAACTGCGGCAATGATGTTCCCGGCTGGTGCGAGAATGGCGGCGTGATGGGCCACGGCTCCGGCTGGGGCGGACTCGATGGCTGCCTGAGCGAGTACGTTCGGGTTCCGCGTGCCGACTCCTGTCTGTGCAAGGTTCCCGATAATGTTACCGATGAGCAGGCACTTTTTGTGGGCGATATCCTTACCACGGCTTACAGCTGCGCTGTCGATGGCTCGATTCAGCATGGGGATACGGTCGTCGTCTACGGTCTGGGCCCTGTTGGTCAGTGTGCTGTTCTTTGCTCGCGCCTGTTCAGCCCGCTGAGGGTTATTGCAGTGGGCGGTCGCGATAAGTCCCGTACCGAGCTGGCTGCGAAGATCGGTGCTGATGTGACGCTGCTTTCCTCTGAGGATGACGTCGTTGCGCGCATCCTCGAGCTCACTGACGGTCGTGGTGCGGATGTATCCCTTGAGTGCGCCGGCAATCCCTCGTCATATCTCAACGCCTATAACTCCACGCGCATCGGCGGTCACATCTCCATCTGCGGCGTCTTCGGCAAACCGTTCGAAATGCCCATGAACGAGCTGTGCACCAAGAACATGACCGTCAAGCACGGTCTTGGCAACATCACGCTCATCCCAAGGGTCATGAAGTTGGTCGAGGCTGGCAAGCTCGATGCCTCTCCGCTCATCACGCACCATATGAAGCTCTCTCAGATAGATGAAGCGATCGACTTGTTCGTCAACCAGCCCGAACCCTGCATGAAGATCGCCATCGACGTTCGGGGATAGTTTGGGCATCGCCATCTGGAGAAAGGAGAGATTCCATGAAATTGGAAGGTAAAGTTGCAATCATCACTGGCGCCGGTGGCGACATCGGCAAAGAAATTGCACGCCAGTTCGTTGCCGAAGGCGCAAAGATCGTCATTGCGGGGCGCAACGTTGCAAAGCTCGAGAAGGCAGCAGCCGAGATCGGCATCTCGTCCGACGACTATGTGGCCGTTTCCACTGATATCTCCGATGAGGCTGCTGTTGAAGCGCTCGTCGAGACGGCTAAGGAGAAATTCGGCAAGCTAGACATCATGGTGTGCAACTCCGGATTGCCTGGTGATGTCAATGCTGCAGTCGACTACTCCGTCGAAAAGTTCGATCAGGTCGTTGCTGTGAACCTGCGCGGCACGTTCTTATGCATGAAGTACGCATTGAAGTCCATGATTCCGGCCGGTGGCGGAGCTATCGTCGTGACGGCTTCCATCGGCGGTCTCAAGGGCATGCCTGGCACGATTGGATACAATGCTACCAAGTTCGCCATCAACGGCATGGTCAAGACCGTTTCCACCGATCATGCGCGTGACGGCATCCGCTGCAACTCGGTGTGTCCCTCTCCCGTCGAGGGCGAGATGATGCGCGGTACCGAAGCGGCCTATGGCAATAATGCCGGCGGCGTGGCAGCCGAAGACATCAAGGAGGGCATTGCCGCAGGCATTCCCATGGGCCGTTATGCGCAGCCAGCCGAGATTGCCGCGGCGACGCTGTTCCTCGCGAGTGATGAGGCGAGCTTCATCAGCGGTGTGAATCTGCCTGTCGATGGCGGTATGGCCGCGTCCTAAAGTGCAACATGGCGTGTTCAGCTGGACTTGATGCCAAGGTTGGATGCGGTAATGCATAGAGTATCTGCGAGGAGTTGCGCGTATGCGAATACGTGCGCTCCTTGCAGCGTTATTAATTAAGATTCTACGTGAAACGAGGCAATGCGGATGCCCTGTTATCAAGGCTGCGTAGGCTGTGGCCGCTGTGCGGGGGCGGATCAGCGAAAACGGCCGCTAACAAGCTGCTTGGCATGCGGAGAGACGAATCCCGAAGACGCAACTCGATGCGCCTATTGTGGGGCGCCTCTCATTCCGCTGCCTGGCCGTCCTGCAGGAGGCCGTGCTAACCCGGATAGCTCGATGCAGAGGGGTTCCTCTGGCGATATGTTGCATTCAGCTTGCTAGGCTTGCTGTTCGGCATGCGCCTGGAGGACTGCGGCGTACTGATCGAGGCTGGCTTCGAGCCCTTCACCCAATCGACCCACGAGATAGTGAATCATTGGGGAGACTCCCCAATGATTCACATGGATTGAAAAGGAGCCAAATGGGTGCCATCCCTTTGACCCATTGTGCCCTTTTTGGCGTGTCGTGTGCTACCATGCAGCGGATTGACTGAAGGGGAGGCATCTGCAAAGCATGGGCAAGCGCGCATCGACAGTGGGGTATGCGCTCATTGTATTCTTGGCGGGGTCGAGTTATGGCTTCATCGTGCCCACGGTGAAGACGTCCATGCTTTTCGGAATCTATCCGACAGAATTCCTGCCGCTGCAATACCTATTCGCGCTTGCGGTATGCTTCGTGTTCGCGCTCGTGCGCCGCGTGAAATGGCCGCGTCCGGCCAATTGCGCGAAGATGGCTCTGCTCGGTGTTTTCACAGGCTTGACCTCGATTTGCTACTACCAATCGGTATCGCTGCTGCCTAGTGCAGTGGCGCTCACACTGCTGTTCCAGTATGTATGGGTGAGCGTGCTCATCGAGTGCATAGCCAAACGCAAGCTGCCCGAACGCTCGACCGTCATCGCGGTCGTGATCGTTCTTGTGGGAACTGTTTTCGCGGCGGGCCTGCTCGAAGACGGCGCGAGCTCGCTCGACCCGCTCGGCGTGGTGCTCGGCTTGGCAAGTGCCGTGTTCTATGCATCGTTCCTGTTCTTTTCGGGGCAGATTTGCGCAGACGAGCGCCCTGCGACGCGCGCGACCATGCTTGCTGTCGGAGGCCTTATCGTCACGTCCATCGCCAATCCCGGCTGCTATGCGACCGACTTCTTCGATGCTGAGATATGGCCGTACGCCGTGCTCATGGGCACGCTTGGCGTGATTCTTCCCACGACGCTCATCAACTTCGCCAGCCCGAAGCTCTCGACGGGCATGGTGTCGGTCATGGCATCCAGCGAGCTTCCCGTAGGCATCTTCGCTGCTTGGGGAATCGTCGGCGATGCGCCCTCGCTGCTTACGCTGCTGGGCGCTGCCCTTGTGCTTGCAGGCATAGTCGTCAAGCAGGTGTTTTCTGCCCACAGGGAGTGAGCGGAAATAGTTTTTTGCTCCGAAGATGAAGAACTCGTTGCCCGCCTATGGTCGAGGTGGCCGTGCTTGATTGCAGAAGCTTTGTCATTCGCCGCTGCAACCTGTACAAAGCGGCGCCAACCCGTATAATTAAACGGTTATTCAACCAGAGAAGAAGGGGTTAACGTGGCTATTTCAACGGCTGATTTCAAGAACGGCATGTGCATCGAGTACAACGGCAAGCTGTGGACGATCGTCGAGTTCCAGCATGTGAAGCCCGGCAAGGGCGGCGCATTCGTGCGCACCAAGCTGCGTGACGTGCGTACCGGTCGCATTGTGGACAATACGTTCAATGCTGGCACGAAGTTCGATTCCGTGCGCATGGAGACGAAGAAGATGCAGTACTTGTACAACGACGGCACCGACTTCAACTTCATGGACAACACCACCTACGAACAGCTCGCACTCGGCGCCGATGTCGTGGGTGACGTTGCCAAGTGGTTGAAGGAAAATGACGAGGTCAGCATGCTGTACGCTGGCGAAGAGCTAATCGGTGTCGAGCCGCAGATGTTCGTCGAGCTCGAAATTGCAGAGACCGACCCCGGCTTTAAGGGCGACACGGTGCAGGGCGGCACGAAGCCGGCTACGCTCGAGACGGGTGCCGTCATCCAGGTCCCGATGTACATCGAGCAGGGCGAGATCGTGCAGGTTGATACGCGCGACGGCCGCTTCATCAAGCGAGTCTAGAATCCAAGCTGCTGCGCTCTTCCGCGTGTGCTAAGCGCCATCTCTGTCACATCTGGCGTGGTCAAGGAGGTGGCGTGCGATATCGCACACGCTATCAAGATGCGCAATAAGCTCAAAGGTTAAGGAAAGCTCAGAGGCTGGAAAATGGCAAAGAAGCAGAAGCTGACGAAGAAGCAGATGGAAGCGCGCGCAAAAGCCGCCGAGGAGCGGGAGCGCCGTCAAAAGGAAGCGCAGGAGCGCGCGTCGAAGAAGAAGCAAATCTTCACGATTGTCGTGTGCGTCATACTGGTGTTGGCACTCGGTCTGCCTACGGTGGGCCTGGCGCTGTGCAGCAGCCAGCAGGTCGAACAGGCTGCTCAGAGCGGGCAAGTGGTAGAAGGGGATACTTCAACAGGTGCTGCAGAGGGCGCTGGGGCATAAGGAGGGAATCCCTTGTTCGGCATCAGCGGCGTCGAGTTACTCCTGATACTCGTATTCGCATTCATCATTCTGGGGCCCGATAAGCTTCCCGAGATGGCGAAGACGGCTGGCAAGGCTATTGCCCGATTCCGCGATGCGCAAAAGGACATGAACGAGGTCCTGAAGGAGAATGACCTCGTGGATGCCAAGACGGGCCAAGCTATCTCGAATCCGGTCGAGATGGTCGAGCGCGTTGCCAAAGTGGCTGCCGATGGTAAGGGCGAGCAGATGGTCCGCAGCATGACGAATGCTGCGACCGCTGCCGCTGTTTCGATAATCAAGCCCGATAGCGACGATGAATCCGCTGGTGACGATGCATCGGCTGACGCTGTTGCGTCTGGGGACGACGCCGCGTCTGCGAAAGCCGTCGCACCTGCCGCTAAAGACGAGTCCGCTCCCATGAGCTTTGCCGAGCGCAAGGCTCGCTACGAACGTGAGCGCGCTGCCCGCGAGGCCGCTGCCGCAGAAGCCGCTGCCGCGCAGGTCGCCCCTGCTGAGGCCGCCCCCGCGGAGGCCGCTTCTGCCGAGGCCACTGCCGTGGAGACCGCTCCCGCGGAAGCCGATCCCACCGAGGAAGGTGATGCGTGATGCCGATCGGCCCCGCACGCATGCCTCTTCGCGAACACCTAGGCGAACTGCGTTTGCGCCTTGTGCGCGTCGTGGTGGTCATGTTGATCGCCGCCATCGTGTTCTATCTGGGTGCCAACACGATGGGTCAGTTTCTAATAGCTCCCATCAGGGATTTCCTGCCGGAAGGTGAGCAGGATTTTGCGAACTTGGTGTATCTCGATCCATTCGAGCCGTTTGCCGTGCGCTTCAGGATCTCGCTGCTCATGTCGTTGATAGCGACGGCCCCGTTCACGCTATGGCAGTTCCTGGCGTTCTTCCTGCCGGCGCTTCGCCCGAAGGAGCGCAAATGGTTCCTGCCGACATTTTTTGCCGCAGTGTTGCTATTCATCGGCGGCACGATTTTCTGCTATTTCATCATCCTGTATCCCACGTTCATGTGGTTGACCGACCAGGCGTTCGGACTCGGCGTGATCATGCCGCGCGCCACGACCTACATCGATGTTATCGTCAAATTCGAGTTCGGGTTCGGTTTGGCCTTCGAGTTGCCATTGATCATCTTCTACCTGGTCATATTACGCATCGTGCCCTATAAGAAACTGCGCGGTGCGTGGCGCTATGTCTATATCGGCATGATGATCTTCTCGGCCATCGTCACGCCCGATGCCAATCCTGTGACGATGCTGCTCATGTTCGCTGTTCTGGTGGCGCTCTACGAGTTCAGCCTGCTGCTTGCACGCGTCGTGCTTCGACGGCGTATCAAGCGCATGGAGGAAGAAGAAGCGGCCGAGGAGGCTGAAGCGGCGCAATCTGGCGCCTGATAACGCATGCATGAAATGGGAATCATATCGGGTGTGCTGGACGTGGCGATTCGTTCGGCGCAAGATGCGGGGGCCGATCGCGTCTGTGCGGTCACGCTGTCCGTTGGCGAGATGACCGAGGCCATCCCTGATGCTTTGCAGTTCGCCTTCGAAGCGCTCTCGGAAGGCACGATGTGCGAGGGTGCGCAGCTCGCAGTTGATATGATTAGGCCGCGCAGCATCTGCCTGGAATGCGGTGAAGAATTCGACCACGATCGTTTCCATCGCAGGTGTCCGAAATGCGAAAGCTACGAGACGACCCTGGTCAGCGGTCGCGAGCTGGAGATAGCGAGCATAGAAGTGGAGTTCGACGATGAAGATTGATCTGCATAAGCCGATTCTCGATAAAAACGACCAGCTTGCGGCGCAATTGCGCGAGCGTTTCGCGGAAAACCACGTGTACGTGCTCGAGTTGCTGTATTCCCGGAAAAGACCCGTTCTCATCCCAATGAGGTAAAGAGAAGCCGGGGTGCGTCGCAGAGACATGACTCAGATTCCCTGTAGCAATCTGTGTTTCTGTTCGCCGAGCACCCCGGCCCTGTTATTCGGCTAAACTTCTAACCGGTTATCATCTTATTCCGCCAGAGAAGCCGCAATCTCAGTGAAGGTGTTGAAGTATGCAGCGTCATTCTCTTCAGAAGCCTTGGAGTCCAGATAGTACGGAATCACGTTGATCGCGGAAATGGCATCCAGGCAGGCCTGATTGGTTTCCATCTCGGCCACCAGCTTGTCATACCAGGCGATCACTTCGTCCGGGGTCTCCTTCGGGAAATAGAAGGAATAGTCGCAGTCCGGGAAGACGAAATCGATTCCCTGCTCCTTGAAGGTCGGGAAATCCTTCAGCAGGTCATACCGCTCCGCGGTGGGAACACCGATGGTCGCGAACTGTCCCGCTTCCAGATAGTCCTTGCCGGCCAGGTAAGCGGCGGGCATCAGGTCAACCTGCTTGGACAGCATGGCAACCACTTTGTCGGAAGCAGAGCCAACGTCCACCAGATCCAGATCAATCCCTGCTGCCTTTTCGAACGCCAGCAGTTCATAGTAGGTATACGCGCCGACTTCGGTGCAGGCCTTCACGGTGCCGGGATTCGCCTTGGCAGCATCCAGGAAAGCATCGATGCCTTCATACTTCTGGGGGTTGATGAACAGCAGGTTCGCGGGGTTCTTCGCGAAGGTGGGGCCCAGTTTGAACGCAGTGTAGTTATAGTCGGTCACGCCGGCCACGTTCGCCACGTTCACCAGGTTGTGGCCATACAGGAAAGTATGTCCGTCCGGAGCCGCGCCAAGCACCTGGTTCGCCGCGATGGAACCGGCCGCGCCGCTGGCGTTCACAACGATGAAGTCCACACCGGTCATTTCCTTCGCATACTGCGCAAACACGCGGGCAGTCAGGTCCGTGTCACCGCCAGCGCCGGCCGGAATGATGATGGATACCGTGGAAGAGGGCTTCCACTCGGATTCGGCCATCGCAGCGCCGCTGATCATCAGCGTCAGCACGAGGCACAGGGTCAGGATCAGAGACAGGGTTTTCTTCATGTAGGTTTCCTCCTTTTTTCTTTCCCCTCATCGGGGTTTATTCAATCCCGTCAGCTTTATCCGGGAATCGGTGCCGGCGGAATCTGAATACCATGACTGATCGGACAGGTCAGCCCGCCTTCTTCTTATCTCCGCGGATCTCCTTAAAGGTGAACCAGCCGATGACGCCGATGGCGATGGCGAAGAAGACATCGAAGATCGGATGCGTGAAGAACGCTCCGAAGCTCTTGTAGCTCATCAGTCCGCGCCGCAGATACGTTTCCGTCATTCCGCCGATCAGGAAGCAGAGCACGAAAGGTGTTGTGGGCATCTTCACTTTATGGAACAGATAACCGATGACGCCGAAGACGATGATGGACTGCACGTCGAAGATCCGGTTGTTTGTCGCATAGGCGCCGACCGCGCACAGGACCAGAATCAGCGGCATCAGGATATGCTTCGGCACCTTCAGCACCTTGACGAACAGCTTAATGCAGTTCCATTCGACAATCAGCATGATCAGAGCGCAGATAATGCAGGCCGCGAAGATACCATAGACCACATCCGCGTTCTTGATGAACAGCAGCGGGCCGGCGGACAGGCCATGGATCAGGAAGCCGCCCAGCATCATGGCCGTCACGCCGTCGCCGGGGATACCCAGCACCAGCAGCGGGATCATTGCGCCGCCGATGGTCGCGTTGTTCGC
>CAYOBD010000006.1:0-23700 GCA_964402005.1 uncultured Eggerthellaceae bacterium | reverse complement strand
CGTTTCGGTTACGCATAGGTTGTATCCGATGTGGAGTTTCCTGAAACACGCTGATGGCATGATAGAATTTTCTCCACCTGTGAACGTAAATTGACGCAAGGAGTATTCCTGCATGTCCATACTTGACTCCATATTGGGGATGACGGGGAACCGTTCGGCCGATATGGCCATTGACCTGGGAACCGCGA
Source organism: uncultured Eggerthellaceae bacterium (assembly GCA_964402005.1). Lineage (GTDB taxonomy): Bacteria > Actinomycetota > Coriobacteriia > Coriobacteriales > Eggerthellaceae > CAYOBD01. Next base: position 23,512 of record CAYOBD010000006.1, on the reverse strand, counting down.
ATACGCTAATCGCGATTTCGGGTGAGGGCATCGTGATCAACGAGCCTTCGGTTGTGGCCATTGAGAAGTCGACGCATCGCGTGCTGGCAGTGGGCCATGAGGCCAAGAATATGATCAACCACACGCCCGACGCGTTCTCCGCAGAACATCCCCTTAAGGACGGCGTAATTGCCGACTATGATGTGACCGAGGCGATGATCTCGGCTTTCATCGATAAAGCATCTCCGCGCAAGGGTCTTTTGCAAGCCAAACCACGTATCGTCATCTGCATCCCATGCGGTGCCACTTCGGTGGAGAAGCGCGCCGTGTTCGAGGCCGCCATCCAGGCAGGTGCACGCGAGGCGTATCTGATCGAGGAACCCATGGCTGCTGCGATGGGTGCCGACCTGCCCGTGACCGAGCCTACTGGCTCGATGGTGGTCGACATCGGCGGCGGCACGACCGAAGTTGCAGTTATATCGCTGGGCGGAATCGTCACATCCAGCTCGCTGCGTTTAGCGGGCAACAAGATGGACGAGGCCATCTCCATGCATCTGCGCTATATGCTGTGCATCAATATCGGCGAGCTTACGGCCGAACTAATCAAAATCAAGATCGGTTCGATCCTGCCGTTCGAGGACGGCCGCGAGCGCGACATGATCATTTCTGGTCAGGACATGATTTCCAACCAGCCGCGCGAAGTGACGATTCAGTCCGAGGATGTGCGCGAGGCGCTGTACCAGCCCTGCGAGGATATGGTTCTGTCCATCAAGGAAACGTTCAAGAAGACGAATCCCGACCTGGCGAGCGACATCATCCAGAACGGCATCTTGCTTACGGGGGGCGGCGGTCTGCTGTCAGGTCTTGACCGCTATCTAACCGACAAGTTGGAGATTCCCGTCTGGGTGAGCGAAACGGCGCTGACTAACGTGGTTGCGGGTTGCCTGAAGGTGCTCGAGACGCCCACGGCCCTGCGCCAAACACTGATGCGGTCTAGGTAGAATCGGTTCGCGCTATATGCCGGCAAATTTTCAACAGAACAAGCCTGCCGGTGGCAGGCCTATCGCGCTTATCGTGCTCCTGGTAGTCGCGCTTGCGTGCATGGGTGCATACGCGCGCGAGGGGGATGAAGGGCCGATTCATAAGGTTCAGGATGTGTTTTTGTCCATCGGCGCGCCGTTCAGTGCACTCGGAGGGCATGGGGGTTCTGCCATTGAAGGGGCAGGTACGGCCCTGCGTGATGCAACTGCCGATGCTGAGACGTTGAGTGCCCTGCGCGAGCAGAATGAGCAGCTTCGCCGCCTGGTCGCGGAAACCGAGGAGTACCGCCAAGAAGCCGAGCGTCTGCAGGGGCTGCTCGACATGAAACGCGTCTCGAATGTGAAAGGTGTTATCGCGCACGTCATCGGATACAGCACAACGGCATGGGATCAGTCGATAACGATCGACATGGGCAGCGCCGAAGGCGTTGAGCCGGGCATGACCGTGATGGGCTCTACGGGCGTGCTCGGACAGACCGCACGTGTACTTGACCATACATCTACGGTGCGCCTGCTGACCGATCCGAACTCGGGAGCTGCGGTCAAGATCCAGTCGAGCCGCGCAAATGCCATCGTGCGCGGTTCGCTTGATGGGCGCCTGCATCTGGGCGATCTTGAAGACGATCAAATCCCCGAAGTTGGCGATGTCGTGATCACATCAGGTTTGGGCGGCAGCTATCAGAGCGGCTTGATCGTAGGCACCGTGGTGAGCGTCGGCAAATCATCGGCTGGTACGGCGGGAGACATCATCGTGAACCCCAACGACAGCGCGTCGCTTCTGGAGGAGGTCATCGTCGTGATGGACGATGCCGCATTGGAGAAGGCCAATCAAGCGCAAGCGCAAGTTGGAGGTGACGCAGACGCCGAAGGGACGTCTGCAGACGAGCAGAGCGCTGAAGACGAAAACGAGATGACGGTAGCCGAGGCGGCTGCGCAGGGATAGGCGGAAGGAGCGGAGCAGGCATGGCCGAAGGTATGTTGGCGGCGTGCCTGTTGGCGGAAGCGGACGATGGATCTGGGTAAGAACATAGTGCTGGTAGCGATTGCGGTGGTTGCCGTACTACTCCAAATCATGGTGGCGCCCTATATCGCCATTGCGGGGGCGGTTCCAAACTTCATCGCCGTCGCGGCTGTCTTGATCGCCGTCGTACGTCATGACAGTTTCGGCTGTGCGCTGCCGTTTGTACTGGGGCTCCTGTACGATCTGTTCTCCGGCGCCGCAGTGGGGCCGATGGCGTTTTCGCTGCTGCTGGCAAGCTTCCTGGCTGCGCGCCTTTATACGGCCCTGAACAATGATCAAGTGCTGATGACCCTGTTGGTTGTGGCCGCCGCGCTGCTGCTGACAGAGGTTCTCTACGGCGTGCTGATGCTGATGCTCGGGTTCGCTGGCGGTGCGGCAGGCGCGCTGGCGCTGAGGGCGCTTCCCGTGTTCTTGTATGACTTTGTTCTGGCAGCGGTTCTGTATCCTTTGGTGAAGCGCCTGATTTCCGTTACGTCCCCAGTCCAGTCCGCGATTACTCGGCTGCGTTAGGGGGCGGCATGCTTGTTGCCATCATCGCTGCTCTCGCCACGTTGGTTGCCGCCGCGTTTGCGGTGTGGGGAATCCTTGTGCTGCGCCATCGCCGCACGCATGGCAAGAACGCCCAGGTACAGGTTAAGAACAGCCTGAATCAGGTGGACAGCGTCGGTATGGCTGCCACCCTTAATGATGGCAAGGCGGCACATGAGCAGACCTATGCTGATGCTTCATCGTCATCGAGTGGAAAGCTCGGCGAGCGCGTGCACTCCCGCTTTGTTGCCATCGGAGTGCTGGCCGCTGCTGTTTTCGGTACGCTGGGCGCACGTCTATGGAGCATGCAGGCGCTTTCTTCAACTGTCTATGAGAGCGAGGCGCGCGCGAACGCACGTAACACGATTGCTACGCCGGCGCCGCGCGGCTACATCTACGATGCGAATGGTACGCCGCTTGTCATCAACAAAACGACGTTGACAGTGCTTGCCGAGGCTCAGGTGGCGGATGACCACGATACCCTGCAACGTCTGTCGAGCCTGCTCGGCATACCGTATGGGGTAGTCCGAATGCGCGTCAAGGATCAGAGCTCGGGCGCTCAAAGCCAACGTGTGGTGGCAGAGGATGCAAGTATGCGCGACGTCGCCTTTATCGCAGAGCATTCGGATGCGTTCCAGGGTGTGACCGTGCAGGAGCGTACGGTGCGCGAGTACCCGTATGGCGCGCTTGCCGCGCATGTGCTGGGGTATACGGCATCGGTCTCGCAGGAAGAGTTGGACAACATGCCGGCAAACCGGGAAGTCGAGTTGGGCGACATGGTTGGGAAAAGCGGCGTCGAGGCGTTCTATGACAACGTGCTTGCCGGCGAGCACGGGCAGCGGGTTGTCATCGCGGACTCCCAAGGCCGCGTGGTTGAAGTGGAAAGCGAGACAGCTGCGCAGAAGGGCAGCGATGTGCACCTGACACTGTGGGCGCCGGTGCAATACGTTGCCGATCAGACGCTTGCTGCGCAGATTGCCCCAGGTGGCGTAATCGGCGAGGGCCAGGGAGTAAGCGGCGCTGTGGTGGCTATAGATGCGGAAGACGGCTCGATAATCGCGATGGCCAGCTACCCCACGTATGCACCCGGGGCCTTCACGGGCGGCATCGCCAACGACATCTGGGAGGTATACCGCACCGAGGAATCGTACTACCCGCTGCTCAACAGGGCCATTGCAGGCACGTATCCTGCCGCTTCCTGCTACAAGGCTTTCACGAGTTTGGCAGGGCTGCGATATGGGTTCGCGGACGACAAGAAGGAATGGGACTGCACCGGCGCATGGGATGGCTATAACTCGGGCGACATCCAACATTGCTGGGACCTTTCGGGCCATGGGGAGATCGATCTGCATGAAGGGATCGTCCAGTCATGCGTCGTGGTCTTCTACGAGATAGCGAAGGATTTCTTCTACGCAGGTCAGACGCAAGGCGGCACCATCAGCGATACGGCCATGCAGGAAGAGATTGCCAAGTTCGGGTTCGGCGCGCAAACCGGTATCGATCTCGACGGTGAGGAGCCTGGCCGCATTCCCACGCCCGAGTGGAAGGCGGCGCACTGGAGCGACGTGCCTGCTGCGGGCCAATGGTACGGCGGCGATATGACAAACCTCGTTATCGGACAGGGCGACTGTCTGGTCACGCCTCTGCAGATGGCGGTCGGATACTGCGGAGTCGCTACGGGCACCATGATGAAGCCCCATCTGCTCAAGGAGGTGCGCAACACGGCGGGCGATCCCGTGGTCACTTTCCAGCCAGAGGTTCTGAACGTGCCGGATGTAGATCCGAAGCATTACGAGATCGTGCGCGATGCGCTCGACGAGGTCGCCTACGGGTCGAGCGACATTCTGAATGCGATGGACGAAGCGGGGATCAATCCGGAAAACATCGGTAGCAAGACGGGCACAGGCGAGGTTGCCGGCAAAGGCGATGTCGCCTGGTACGTATGCTACTATCCCGTGAAAAAGCCGAAGTACGTGGTGGCAACCTGCATCGAGGAAGGCGGCGCCGGTGCGCGCGCGGCTGGTCCGACGGGTATCAGGGTGATGGGCGCCATCATAGCTGCCGCCGATGGGAATCTGACCGATATCGGAACGGTGGCGGCGTCCAACGGCAAATCTGTGGAATACAACGCTGGCAGCGGAGGAAGGACCGACTAGGAAACGAGATATGGGCCAATTACCAGAAATAAGCTCATACAACGCTTCAGGATCGGGATCTGGGCGCGGCGGCTGGCGTTCCGTGATCAATCTCCCGTTCCTGTTGGTGATCGTGCTCTTGGTAGGCTATGGTCTGCTCGTGGTCTATTCCGCTGTGAGCGCAAGCGACAAGTACAACTTCATGCAGCAGGTTGCGGGTGTGGCTATCGGCGTCGTGGCCATGGTGCTGGTATGGCGCTTCGACTACCGCCATCTGTCGGAGATGACCAAGTTCTTCATGGTCATCAACATCGTGTTGATTCTGCTTCCGCACATGCCGTTCATCGGAGTCACTACGATGGGGGCGACCTCGTGGATCAAGCTCGGTCCGCTGCCCCAAATCCAGCCTGGCGAGTTCGCTAAGATCACCGTCATTTTGCTGGATGCCTCCATCATGGCTAAATACCAGGGGAAGCTCGACGACTTCCGCGAGTACTGCAAGGCCGTAGGCATGATGCTCGTGCCCTTCATCTGTATCATGACGCAGCCCGACCTGGGAACGGGTCTGGTCTATCTGTTCATCGCTGCGGTGGCGTTGGTGGTCGGCGGTGCGCGTCTGAAGTACCTGCTGCTTACGCTTGCGGCGGGAATCGCGTTGATTGTGGCGATATTTCTGCTCGATGAGGTGATCAAGAACTCGACGGGCGAGTACAAATTGCTGAAGGAATACCAACGAAACCGCCTGCTCGTGTTCATGAACCAAGGCGGCTCCAACCAATCGGATGAGGGCTACAACTTGCAGCAAGCCATGATCGCCATCGGCTCGGGCGGCCTGACCGGGCAGGGCTACATGCAAGGTTCGCAGCACATGCTGAACATACTGCCCGAGGCACCCACGGATTTCATATTCTGCGTGCTGGCAGAAGAGCTCGGATTTTTGGGTGTTTTGGCGTTGCTGGCGCTCTATATCGCTTTGGTTGTAATAGGATTGCGCATAGCTTATGCGTCGAGTGACATGTTCGGGCTGCTCATCGTCATGTGCATCGTGGGAATGTGGCTGTTCCAGATACTCGAGAACATAGGGATGACGTGTGGGCTGATGCCCATTACAGGTATTCCTCTGCCGTTTATGAGTTATGGGTCATCGTTTATGATCGTGAATTTCATATTACTCGGTATGATGGGATCGGTATGGATGCGAAGCAAACAGACAGCAAGGAGGCCGTCTTATGCAGCTACCCATTGATGTGAAGGCAATCGTTGACGAGGCGACGAAGATCGACGAGGCGCGCGAGACGCCCATCGCGCTCAGCGTGTACATCGACGAAGATGCGCCCGCCGACTTGGTGGGGCATGTGCGCGGCGCATTCGCAAGCTCATCGGCGACCGTGCGCATGACGATTACGTACTGCAACGCAGATGAACCTTTCATTCCGAAGCCTATCGACGATATGGCCGTGCTGGTCGCTGGCGTAACCGATAAGGTAGGGGAGTGGGCTGCCCAGATCCGTGCAGTCGGTGTGCCCGTCATGGTGGTAACGACCCTTCCGCAGATCGTTGCCGGCCTCGCGCAGCTCGGTGGACATCAGATTCCCGAGGGCGACCTTGTGTATCCCGAGATAAAGGATGCGACTATCGCCGAAGAGCCATTTGCGCTCAACGAAGAGCTGAATGCAGCACTCGACGATCGCATGGGCCGTTGGATCGTTGCAGCGTGCAGGGAGAAGCGCTTGGCGATGTCGATCGCTCTGCCATTCGTGCGCAGGCCGCTTGCTAACGATGCCGTGCAGACTACGGCATTGCAGAACGCTGCCATCGGGCTTGTTCCAATCATTCCCGGTGCAGACCTGCCGCTGATGACGCTCAACCAAGCGAAGATGGTGCTCCAGATAACAGCTGCTTACGGCCAGGCTATGGGTAAGGAGCGCATCAAGGAGATGGTGGCCGTTGTGGGCGGCGCATTCGCGTTCCGCACGCTGGCGCGAGAACTGCTGGAATTCATCCCCATTCTGGGATTCCTTATCAGGCCGGGCATCGGATATGCAGGTACGAATGCCATCGGCTTTGCTGTAATCGAGTATTTCGAAGGCGGCGAGAACCTGACCGGCGTCGCCAACGCTATAACGAAGGCGTTCCAGGCTGGCGCGAAGGTTGTAGGCACCATATCAACCGGTATCAGCAATATCGCGGGCTCTGCGTCGAGCGAGACAGAGTAGGTTCTGCAGCGGGGCCAGACCCCCTGGGTGCGAGTGGAAAAAAGTTCCTGGAACTTTTTTCCACACGGAAAAATGTTCCAGGAACTTTTTTCCACTCGCACCCAGGGGGTCTGGCCCCGACTCTGTGCCATCGTAATGAGGAAGGTCGAAAATCATGGGCGGTTTTAAAAGCAGATGGGATGATTTCGGAGCGCTTGTGGTGCATGCCGAGCGTCCGTCGCGCTATATCGACCATGAGTTCCGTGCCGCATCGGAAGACGCAGACTCTACGGTTAACGGCGAGGCGGCAGATTTCCGTTTCTGCATGGTGTATCCCGACACCTACGAGCTCGGTCAGGCGAACCAGGCTGTGCGCATCCTCGTCAATGCAGTCAATGCGATCGATGGCATGGCTGCAGAGCGCGGTTTTCTGCCTGCACCCGACATGTGCGATGCGCTGCGTCGAGAAGGTGTCCCGCTCTGCTCGTTGGAAAGCTGTGCTCCGCTGAATGCATTCGATGCGGTAGGAATCACGCTGCCGCATGAGCTTGCTGCGACCAATGTGCTCGAGGCTCTCGATTTGGCAGGCATTCCGGTGCGTGCCGCTGCGCGCGCACAGGATGATCCCATCGTAGTCGCAGGAGGGCCGTGCGCGTTCAGCCCAGAGCCTTATGCTCCGTTTTTCGATGCGATAAACATCGGCGAGGGCGAGGAGTCATTGCCGCAAGGCTTGTGCACAATACGAGCATGCCGTTTGCAGGGTATGGACCGTGCGGAAATCCTGCGCACACTGGCGACTCTTCCGGGGTGGTATGTTCCCTCGCTGTATCGGTGGCGCAGCGCCGAAGAGGCTCAGCAGGCCGGTTCGTGGGTTGAGCCGCTTTGCGAGCAGGCGCCGCCCGTCGTGCGCAAGCAGCTGTTTGCGGGCTTTGCGGAAAGCCCCGGATGGGAGCCATGCATTGTGCCGTTCGCGGAAGTCGTTCACGACCGGCTGAACGTGGAGGTGCTGCGCGGATGCGCGCGGGGTTGCCGATTCTGCCAAGCGGGCATGATGTATCGGCCGGTTCGCGAGAGGTCTGCGGAAAACGTTGTGGAGTCCGTGATGGCCGGCCTAGTGCGCACCGGGTACGAGGAGGTGTCCCTCACCTCGCTTTCGACGACGGATCACTCACAAATAGCCAACATTCTCGGTCGCTTGAACAGGGCGTTCACCGACACGGGCGTGCGCGTGTCCATTCCCTCGCAGCGGCTCGATGCGTTCGGCGCCGATATGGCGACGCTGGTGGCGGGCCAGAAGAAGGGCGGTCTTACGTTTGCTCCCGAGGCGGGCACCCAGCGGCTGCGCGATGTGATCAACAAGAACGTGACCGAAGACGATCTGATGGCCGCTATCGATGCGTCGTTCACGGCGGGCTGGCGGCGCTGCAAGCTATACTTCATGATCGGTCTTCCCACCGAAACCGATGAGGATGTACTCGGCATTGCGCATCTGCTGGATCGCGCCTATGAACGGGCTCGCGCCATCGTGCCACCCGACCAGCGTGGAGCCATCAAGATAAGCGCTTCTGTGGCGTTGTTCGTGCCGAAATCGCACACGCCCTTCCAATGGGACGGGCAAATAGCGCCAGAGGAGGCGCTGAGGCGCGTCGATCTACTGCGGCATGCGGTGCGTTATCGTGCTATCACGGTTGGCTGGCACGACCCAAAGACCAGCTTCGTCGAAGCGGTAATGAGCCGCTCGGGCCGCGAGGCCGCCGCCCTCGTCGAGGGCGCATGGCGCCGCGGGGCGCGGTTCGATGCTTGGACGGAGTGCTTCAATGAGCAGGCATGGCGCGATGCCGCTGCCGCAGAGGGCATCGATGTGGATAGCGTGGCGCAGACGTCATATCCTACGGAGCGCATCATGCCTTGGGAGCATATTTCCACGGGCGCTTCGCGCGCATGGCTCGCACGCGAACGAAAACGCGCCGAGGAAGAATGTACGACGCCTGATTGCACGTTCGGTGATTGCTCGGGATGCGGTGCATGCACGGCACTTGGGGCGGACAATATGCTTGCGCAACCGCGTACGGTGCGCAGCGAGCGCGAGGACCGTACCGATAAACCGCCGGCAACGGTGCAGGCCGATGGCGGCGAGCAAAGGACCTTCCGCCTGAGGGCGACGTTCGTGGAGCGAGGCCGCTTGGCGCTTTTGTCCCACTTGGAGGTGGCTCATGCGCTCGAGCGCATGGTGAGGCGTGCGGGCCTGCCGTTTGCCGTGAGCCAGGGATTTTCGCCCCATATGAAGATTGCGTTCGGATCAGCTCTGCCAGTGGGCGTGGGAAGCACATGCGAGCTGTTCGACCTGCAGCTGACCGACTACGTGGCACCCGACAAGGTACTTGCGGCTTTGCAGGCGGCAAGCGTGCCCGATCTGATGGTCCAGTCATGCGCCTATATCGAGCCGCGTGCACAGGCGGCAAGCGTTGCATTCCCGTTTTCGACCTACGAGGTGCGTTTTGCGCAGCCGGTCGATCCTGCCGCATGGTGCGTACCGGAAACTGTGGAAGTGGTTCGCAAGCGCAAGCAGAAGGTTCTGCAAGTTGCCGATTTCCTGACCGAAGGATTCGTTTTCGCCGATGACGGCTGCTCTGCGACGTTCACCCTGGAGGCTAAGCCGACCGGTAGTTTGCGTTGCGACACCCTTTTGGAGGAATGCCTCAGGCTGACCTGCGCGGGTTTGGGAGACACGGAGCCCATAGAGGTTCTTTCCATCACGCGCATAGCCCAGCGCTGAGGTGAACGTTATGCGCAAAAAACACACGGCACAGGTATTGCGTGAACGGAGGAAGTCAAGTAACATAACGTTCGCTGAAAACACGGGGTGTTAGCTCAGTTGGTTAGAGCGCTGGCCTGTCACGTCAGAGGTCGCGAGTTCAAGTCTCGTACATCCCGCCACGAAATACTAGCTCAGCCCAGTGAACGGGCTGAGCTTTTTTGTTGCATCGACAATCTGACAATTGGCCGCATGTTTTTTCACATTCATGCGCGCACGACAACAGACCGTATACTTCGCCATGCTTGCTTAACGAGTAACGACGAGGTGAATTGTTAAATAGGATTCAATTAGGTGCAGGTGATATGGCCAACGGAGAAGCACGGCCTTCGTGATTGCCTACTCCCTTCGACCTAAAATAAATTACTGGTAGAATATGCATGTCGGATCGAGGGGAAGGTGGGACCCATCATGAAGAAGTACATCGTAGCTTTACTTGCAGCGGGCGTACTCGCTCTGGCGCTTGCCGGATGCGGAAGCCAAGCACCCGCACCGAGCGACTCGAGCTCGAGCGCCAATACCTCTGCGGCGATTGAGCAGACGTCTGCGGCGGTGGCGGCGGCAGCGGATACGTCCGCAGAAGCGGCTGCTCCCGAGGGAGAGGCCGTCGAGGAAGCTGCCGCTGAGGCTGAGAAGACGGTTGGCGACGGCAACGGCCCCGGTGACGGAAGCGGCCCGGGCAACGGCGACGGCAGCGGCCCCGGTAACGGGACCGGCGGTGGCGGCGGTAACGGCGGTGGTAATGGCGGCGGTAACGGCGGAGGCCAGGCCTAACGCGCCGCTGACGCATCTACTGCAACCAATGCACTAACGAGAGGCAGCCTTCATGATATGAAGACTGCCTCTTCGTTTCTGAACGTGCATATCGGGCGTCTAAAGGAGCGCATCCGAGCGGGAGGTTACTGTGCTACGAGTACAGCCTTGGCGGACTTGGCATATGATTCGGCGAGCGTACGCGGATCCTGCTCGAAATCGGTTTCAGCCCACCAGATAATAGTTTCGACCAAGGCACCGGCGAGGAAATGCGCTTCGTAGTCGCCTGTCGCTTTTCGAAGGCGGTTCGTGGCAGCGGTACGCAGTGCGCGGACGAACTCGTCGGCACCGCCTCCTACGAGCAGGGCACGAATCGCATGGCCGTGTTCGAGCACGTGCCGTAGCGCATGTTCGACCCGCATCGTCATTCCGCCGCGTCCGGTAAAGTCGTGGCTGGCTTCCGCAGCTACCGGTGCAGCCACATGGTCAATGACCGCCACTACGAACGCTCGCATGACGCCCTCTTTGCCTCGGAAATGGGCATAGAACGTCGCGCGCCCCACGTTCGCGGCGTCGAGTATATCCTGCACTGTCATAGACGCGTACCCCTTTTTATCGAGCAAGAGTTCAAAAGCGTCGATGACTGCCGCCTCAGTTCGAACGATTCTTCTGTCTACCATACAAGCCTTCCGAACAATGAACCTAATTCGTTCGGAACCGAACGAATGCCGTCTTGAGTTCGTTGCCTAAATGCGACATGGGGCAGATTATAGAACATGATGTTCGGATTCTGTCGAGGCGCAATCAGGGATAAGAGCGAAAGGATACACAGATGACGATGATTGCCAAGCAGAGAATGCGGCATGGCAGATAGGTTAAAGAGGTTCGTTATATCGTGTGGTTCTTGCTCATTTTCGTTTCGGCAACGTTTTCAGCACTAACGATGGTTTTCATGAAGCTTGGTGTGCAGAACGTGCATCCCGTACTAGCTTCCGCGATGAGCACAATCGTCGTCTTTATCGTCAGCTGGGTTGTCGTCGTGTCAGACGGCATGTTCGTTCATCTGGCAGAAATAGATGGGCGCACGTTCGTTTTCCTTGTTTTAGCAGGTCTTGCCACAGGAGGCGTGGGGCTAGCCAACTATGGTGCGCTCAAGCTTGGTGAAGTTGACACTTACGTTGCGGTTGTGCGATGCAGCATGGTTCTCTCGGTCGTGCTTTCGTTCCTCCTGTTAGGTGACCCATTTACCACAACAAGCGGAATAGGTACGGCGTTCATTCTGGTCGGCACAGTAATTATGATCGATAGGCGCAGCAGATCGAGCCGATCGCGCCTTTCTGTCAAATGGGCGGTGCTCATGGGGGTCGCAATTGCGCTCTCCAGTGCCGCCACGCTTTTGGGGAAGATAGGTATAAACGAAATAAACCCGTATGTTGGCACGGCAATGATTTCGGTTCCTGTTGTTATGCTCTCGAATGGGTTCGCACTTGCAACTGGCAAGTGGAAGGATGCAAGAGCAATGACCCGACGTGAGCTCGTCTTTGTGCTGTTAGCCGGGGCCGCGAGCGCCGGCACCGAGATCATGTTTTACGCGGGATTCAAGTTGCAGCTGACGAGCATCGTTATGCCGGTTGACAAATTGCTCTCGGGTTTTATCACGGTCATGCTCGCGTATTTTGTGTTCGGGGAGAAGATTACTAAGCGCTCAGCAATCGCCCTTGCCCTGATCGGCGTAGGTTCGGTTGCAATCATTATGTAAGCCTACGGGCGTGCCATTTGCACTCAGCGCGACGATTCGACTAACTGGACGTGGAGTCTACGATGGCGCGGTAGTTTTCGTCGAAGACGAAATACGGGTGCCGAATCCTGAGGAATTATTCTTCGTCGCAGTCGACGTCAAAGCGCCCTTTGCCCAGGTTGCGTATGTACAGGCAGTCTGCTCCATGGATGACGCGGAACGGCTCGTCATCAATGTGCGACCAACGGAAGTTTGTCAGTTTCGGGCAATTTTCTCCAGATCAAAATCTTCGTCGATGAGTAAGATCATGCAGAGGCCATTCCGTTATGGCGGGACTAGGCCAAACGTTGGGGAATAAACACCGTGTTTTTCTCGAAGATGTTGAACGCAAAGCCGAGCTTCAAGAACAGAGGCATGTTCGTGTAAGCGTCGAAGCTCGTTCGATCCAAGAACTCCTCAAGTGTTATCTCCTCGACATAGCCGTATGGGTTTGCGACGACCACTTTGTCGTTCGGGATGTCTATTCCTGTGACGAGCGAGTAATGCAACGTCCATTCGCCGCCGTACTTCGCGGCCCATTCAATCGGCACGGGCACGCCGTTTGCAAGGCTGTCGTATGCCGCTTTCAGCAGTTCTGAATCTGTCAGATACTTGTGCATGGCCGTTTCGAACTTGGGGAACTGTTTGTTCATCTCGTCGCAGAACGATTGGCCCGTCGAGGTGACAACCTTCCCGTATTCGTCGTACAGGCTTTTTTCGGTGATGTTGCCACCGTTCCATGCAGAGAACATCTCGATCACCGCGTATCCGCAAGAGACATCCTGCGTGATAGCATCGATTCCGTCGACTTGAACCGGGGTGGCGTATTGCGTATCCGTCAACATCACGGACCAGTCGTCGTGGAGAGCGTCGGTGCGGCTTTGCAGCGTGGCAAGCGAAATCGCGGCAACGCAGGCGATTGCTGCGACGATTGCGGCCGCGGCGATACCGACCCTCTTCAGCATGTGTTTCTTCCTAGCCATGGTGCCTCCGATTCAGGAATGAACTTGACGTTACGCCTCGACCAGTTGGACATGGAATTTGCGGTGCCGCGGACCGTCGAACTCGCAGAAATAGATACCTTGCCAGGTGCCGAGCACCAGCTTTCCGCCAGCAATCGGGATGGTCTCCGAGGCACCCACGATGGTCGACTTCAGATGCGCATGGCTGTTGCCCTCCATGTGGCGGTATTCGGGTCGGTCGCGCCGCCCGAACAGATCGCCGAGTGCCAGCTTCAAGTCGCGCTGCACGTCGGGGTCTGCATTCTCATTGATGGTGATGGCTGCGGTCGTGTGCGGGCAATACACCGTGCACAGACCTTCGCTGATCCCGCTTTCGCGCACGTCGTGCACTACCTGCGCGGTGATGTCGTGGAAGCCGAAATCGCAGGTCTGCAGGTTATGAGTTATCATTCAGCACCTCCCCGAGTGTTGCTTGCATTTACCAATCGTACCATCAATGTGCGGTTTCGGTGGTAAGCTGTATGCGACGCGCGGGGCATGGGGCCCTGCGTAGCTGACCATCCAAGGGGATGTCTTTTTGGTCGTTGTTCTTTAGGGGACGCTAACCGATAGCCTAGATGGGCGCAGTAGACGCCTCAGGTTGTTGTGTCCCAAATACCATCTCGTAACCGAAACGCTAAGGGCTATTCCTCTATGCGTGCATGCATGGATCTGCGCATGAATACGTGGGTCTATGCGTTTATTAGTAGATTTCAAAAGAAAGGACACCACCATGGATTTCCAGAAAACCAAAACATTTCCCCAGGCAATCATGCTCGAGCGGAGCATGGGGCCTAATCCTTTGAAACTCTGCGAGGAGTTGCTCGATGGAGCTGCTATTTCTGCCGGTTCCGTTGTGCTCGATCTCGGTAGCGGCGCAGGGCTCACAAGCGCACTGATGGCGCGCGAGTACGATTTCGTTGTGTACGCAGCCGACCTTTGGAGCGATCCAGGCGACAACATGCGTTTCTTCGAGAGTCTGGGGCTGACAAACCGCCAGATTGTGCCGGTAAAGGCTGATGCGACAGCGCTGCCTTTCGCAAATTGTTTCTTCGATGCCGTCGTGAGCATCGATTCTTATAACTACTTCGGGCGCGACTCTGCCTATCTGGGCGGGCATTTGCTGCCGCTTGTCAAGCGCGGTGGAACGCTGCTGTTCGCCATACCAGGTATGGTGCGTGATTGTCATGACGACCTTCCCGCATGCCTTCTCGAGTCCTGGGATGCCGAACAGCTGGATTACATGCACGACATGGATTGGTGGCGCGCAAACTTCGGTCAGACACAGGGCGTCGAAATCGTGAGAATGCACGAGATGGCATGCACTGCCGAGGCTTGGGCCGATTGGATCGCATGCGATAACGAGTATGCGCGTGGTGACCGCGCAGCCATTGAAGCCGGCGCGCTTGAGTATCTGAATACAATCGCCGTTGAGCTTCGCCGCTTGTAGCAGTGTGCAGGGTGCGCAGTTTTGGAGCTGGTGGGGCTAGACCCCATCAGCTCATTTAAAGACCACCTCGCATGAATCGTTTCTCTATTGCGTAGGACTGGCTTGCGTAGGACTTGCCTCGACTCCACGGAGCGTAGGTAGCCAAGTGCTGGATGCGTGCTTATAGTCTGAGCATAGGGAAAGAACGGGAAGCGGTGAAAGCTTCTAGCTTTCGCCGTTTCCCGAAGCAATAGAAGGAGACGCAGAATGGATAGGTATTTGACTGGTGCAACGATCAAAGGCCTGCGTGAGAAGCGCGGTATAACCCAGGCGCAGCTCGCTGAAGTTCTGGGTGTGAGCGACAAAGCAGTCTCGAAATGGGAGACAGGTGCGGGTTACCCGGACATCACCCTGCTCGAGCCGATTGCGAGCGCTCTTCGCACGTCCGTCGCTGAGCTATTGGCCGGATGCGCCGTAGAGAATGCGAACGTCAGCGCAAACATGCTGAAATCACGCTTTTACGTGTGCCCCGTGTGTGGCAACTCCATCCACGCGATGGGGGAGGCTCATGTCAGCTGCCATGGCATCTTGCTTCCGCCGTTGACACCTGAGCCGGTCGGCGAGAGCCATGCACTGCATGTCGCATGCGAAGGCGACGAGCTTTATGTGCAGGTTGATCACGTGATGGGGAAGCTGCATCACATTGTTTTCCTGGCGGCGGTGTCGGATGCTTGCGTGCAGATTGCGCGGTTATATCCAGAAGGTGCCGCTGAGGCGTACTTCAAACGATCGGCTGTACGTGACCTGTATCTTTATTGCAACAAGGATGGCCTGTTCTCGATCACTCTTGAGGAGGCGTTGCGCAGATAGCTCCGCGCGAAGGTCCGCAACTTCTTGTTGCGTGACGCATGCGCGGACTGTGCGTATACTCGAGACATCAACGAGAGGAAAGGACGCGCTATGGCAATCAAGGATGTACTGCCGCAGATTCGCAAGGAGAAGGGCATCACGCAGGAGGAGCTTGCTGCAAAGGTGTACGTTACCCGCCAGGCTGTGAGCCGCTGGGAAACGGGGGAGACCACGCCGAGCATCGATATGGCGAAGCTGTTGGCAGTCGCGCTCGATGTGCCCGTCATGCGTCTTCTCGATCTTCCGCAGGAGCCGATGTGTCAATGCTGCGGGACCCCATTCTCCGTTCCCAACATGCCGAAGGGTGCGAATGCAGACGGCACCGAGAATCCCGATTACTGCAAGTGGTGCTATGACGAGGGCGAGTTCGCAAGCGTAACCATGGACGACGTAATCGAGAAATCTGCGCCCTACCTGGTTCAGGCAACGGGCGTGACGTTAGATGAAGCCGTGTCGTTCATGGGGGCGCTGCTGCCTACGCTTGCACGCTGGAAGAGCTAGGTTGGGCGTATAAGCAAAATGGGCCCTTGGCTTCCAATAATCGCCAGTAGGGCATGACGCCGGCGCACCAACTAGCCGTTCGCTATGACAACATGCCGACTCGCAGGCCATGGTAGCGACGTTCCGTAAAGCACCGTACCGTGAAGCGACGTTCCATGCAGCACCGTACAGCGCCGTCTCCTATACCAATTGGCCAATTGCGACTGGTATCATCAGCGCATGGAGAAAAACGGCAACATCAACGGCGATTTGCGATCTGAGAGTACCTCTGCGTCGAAGCCTGAGCAGGACAGGATCTTCACGCGCGCATTCGTGCTGATGGCGCTTGTCAATCTGTTGGTCTTCGTGGGTTGGCAGATGATACTGACTGGGCTGCCGCTTTATCTGGACATGCTCGGTGCCGACCCGATCTTCATCGGTCTTGCTACCACTCTTGCGACTGGGGCCGCAGTCATAGTGCGCCCCGTTTCCGGTGTGGTAGTCGACCGCTATGGGCGCAAGGGCGTTCTGGTGGCGGGCTTTGCCGTCATGGCGGTCGCCATTGCGCTTTATGCCGTTATTCCTGTAGCGGGTGTGGTGCTTGCGCTGCGATTCATCCATGGGTTGGGATGGGGCTTCGGTTCCACCGCGAACAGCACGCTTGCGGCCGACATAATCCCGCGCAGGCGCTTTGCCGAGGCAATGGGGTACTTCGCGATGACGAACTCGCTGTCATTGGCGTTAGCGCCCGCGTTGGCTATATGGCTTATGGAAGTAGGCTTGAGCCACATCATGATCTTTGCGGCATCGGGATTCACGGTGGCGGCGTTGGCGGTGGCCATCGTGTTATTCATTACCGATTACAAACAGCCGCCGCTCAAAAACGACATCCCTCTTGCGAAAGCTTTCTCGCCTGAGAACATGTTCGAGAAAAGCGCCATATTTCCCTCGACGATCATGCTCCTGATCGCTTTGGGCTTCGGTGCCATCTCTACGTTCATTGCGCTGATGGGCGCCGATCGCGGTATCGAGGGCATGGCGCTTTACTTCGTTGTGAACGCAGTGGCGAACGTGGTGTTTCGCCCGATTATCGGCCGTTGGACCGACAAGAAGGGCTTTTACTGGCCGGGGATTATGGCGTGTTTGGCTTTCGCGGCATCGTTGGTCGTCATCGCATTCGCGCAGGGCTTGCCTGCCATCCTTTGCGCTGGCGTGCTGGTAGGGCTTGGCACGGGTACCGCCATGAGCACTTTCCAAACCATGTCGGTTGCAATCGTGGCGCCGACGTCGCGCGGTGCTGCAATGTCTACTTTCCTGTTTCTGTTCAACGGAGGTATAGCCGTAGGAGCTTTCCTCGCAGGCATGCTTCTCGAACCGCTGGGCTATACAGGCATGTACCTGGTTATGGCGGCATTTGGACTGTTGGGTTGTATCGTGTTCGTCTGCGGAGGGCGCGAGCGCATCGATCGCTACCACGATTTGCAACAGCGGTGATCAAAAAGGATGAGATTCGTAGGCTTGCAGCTACCGCGATATGCAGCGCCGAGGCTCTTAATCGGTCGCTCCTTTTCGGTGCGGTTTTGGCTTGGTGCTTGAGCGTCTAGGGAAGCTTCGCCTCGTTTATCTCGAGCGTTTCGAGCACAGTCATAAGATCGGGGTCGTCGATTTCCATGTAATAAGCGTTGAATCCGACGCATCTTTCAGCATTAACATCGGTGTAGCCGTATACCGAATCGTCCTCGTTCTTCACAGAGAAGGGCGCCGCGTACCATGTGCGACCGCCGGCTTCAAAAGATTGCACTTCGCCGCCGCCGTTCTTTTCAAGAATGGCTGTCATGGCAGCTTCGGCGCTGGGGAAAGCTTGCTCGCGCACCTTGGGGCGAAGCTGAATCGTACGATCATCCAGCTTGAAGTTAAGCGGGTCTGTATCTGCGGATGTGCTTATCGTCACTTCGTCTACCAGTCCGTTGGCCTCTACATAGCCGTCGGGCATCTTGAATTTCGCCCAGCCAAAATCGGTGAGCCCATCGTTGGAACAGGCAGCGAGTACGGCGACGGAAAGCGCTGCGGCTACGGTGACAAGCGCAAAAGCGAGCTTCTTCATGGGTTCTCCTTGCAATGGGATCCAATTCATTTTAATCCTACCGTGGGGTCGGGCCTGCATACGTCCTCCCATGGGGTCCAATTTACTTCAGTCCAACATGCATGCCCGGACGCATTTTCTTGCCGCACCAGGGGCAGCGGTTAAAATGATAGCTTGTCACCAAAAGCCATGGCGTTTCCTTTCTAGTTTTGCCGCTCGGATGCAGAAAGGCAGATCTTGATCAGATCCCGTCCTGCGTGAGATAGCGCTCTCCAGCTAAGCGGTTTGCCTCGCTGCGATCTAGGTCGATCCGTATGATTTCCTTAATCGCCGGATCCGACGCGAGCGTTTGGTCGCGTACGAGAGAGGCGGAAAGCGCGCGTAATCGTTCGGGTCCGGATAGCGCTAGGTTATACAGCGTGCGGTTGGCTTCGATCGACTCGTTTCCGTCGGCCTTTGCGAGGTCGCCCAGCTTGCGGATGCAATCGTTCAGGGCGTTCTGGTCCTTCAGCTCCTCGTAGGCATCGAACCCCCGGGGAACGTAAAAGCCTGCAACGCTTGCCAAATCGGAAGCTTTGCTCAGGTGGTCCGCATAGCGCATGAAGCGTGAGCCGTCCGGGAACCGTGCATCATCGCCCGGGGCTTCTTCGCGGTCGGACAAGCGCACCAAGCCCATCAGGATGAGATCGCGGTAGAAGCCGCTTTCGTCGGCGCCGCATTTCGTGCATGTACCGTCCACAAAATCATGCCATTCGATCTCGTATCCGCATTCGAAGCAGCGGATGATGCAGTCGGCGGACATCGCGAAACGATGCGGGTTGTAGCGGTATTCTCCGCACTTCGAACAAATCACCTTGTGCTCCTTGCGAGCATGTCCCGCCATCGCAGGATCGGCGATGGGCTCCACAACGTCCCATTTGTGCTCGGCTTGAAAATCCGGATTGCGTGCGCCGCAACGGGAACATGAACAGCCGTCCCATTTATGGCCGGCTATCTTGCAGGTGAATGACATCTTCCATCTCCTTTAATCAGCCGATTGCTGAGAAAACCGCAATGGCGAGCCTCTTCATGGGGGCTCCCGGCATTGGGGTCCGATGGACGACTTGATTATCCCACACTTGGCATAACGCCCGGATACTGCTGCCCGAGAATGTGCAGAGTGAGCCAGTGGGCGAGGCCGATAAGAAGCTTTGAAGTGTTACTTGCCGCGGTGTTTCTGCTTGCGCTTCTGCTGGCGTAGCTCGAACTGCTGTTGTTTGCCCAGATCGCGGCGTTCGCGCGCGTCGGCTTTTCGGTTTTCCGCTGCAGCTTCGCGTTCTTCTGCGAGAGCGAGCTGCGCTTTGGTTGAAGGTCCGCGCTGTCCGAGCGTCCGTGCAGCTTCCCGCTGTCGTCGTTTGGGATTCGAGGCAACTTTGGGCGGTTCTTCATGTGCAATCGGCTCGGTGAACCGAAGATCGTTCCATTTTTCGCAGATGAGCTGGAGAACCTCTTCGTTCGAAGGTTCCGCTCCAAATACGATTCTGCATGCGCTCAGCATGCCGCGTTCGACGCGCTCGAACGTCCCCACCCAAAATTGACCGTCATAATATACGGTCAGGGTGGAGGAAACCCTGATCTCCTGCATGGTGAAATCCTCCTTTATGTAATCACCACGCGGAGAAGGGACAACCAAGGAGGCAGGTTACTGACGCCGTCGCCGACGCACCCCGACTACCCGACGGGATCGTGTTTTTATCTCCGTGAGGTAATCATAGCATTTTGCAATGGTTATGGCGGACGTCGATGGGTCGTTCACTCCTGGAGCAATCGACTCAGCGGGCGACATCATCGTTCACGAAAGCCAGCCATTCGTCTTTCGTCAATCGGGTGAAATACTCAGTGCGAACATCGCCCATCAACTCGCAGGGAACATCCTCTTCGATGTGATGGAACCTGAAACCGCATTTCTCCTGGCAGCGCATAGATTTCTCGTTGCCTTCATAGTAGCCGCACCAAAGAGCGCTGCAACTGAGGTCCTCAAACGCATGGCGTGTGAGCCTTTCGACGGCTTCAGGGATCAGGCCTCGCCCCCAGAACGGAACGCCGATCCAGAACCCGATCTCGAGTTCGTCGGTCCCGATTTGCGTGTGCGACTGCTGAGGGCTTATCAAACCGATGCTTCCGATAGCCCGGTTATCCTCCTTGAGGCAGACTGCATAGGTCTCGTCTGCGGAGAGCACATCGCGTATGACTTGCCTGCTATATTCGACAGACAAATGCGGCGGCCATCCCGCGATGGGGCCGACCTGCGCGTCTTTCGCATATTCGTACAGGCTTTCCGCGTCGCTTTCTTCCCAGGGACGCAAAATCAGCCGTTGTGTTTCGAATACCATACTGCCTCGTTTCGGATGTGCGTTGCGAACCAGTGTACATACTTTTCTGGTTGTTGGTAAAAGTCTGGTTATGGAAGGCTGTCCGTCGGTAAAATGCCAGTTTGCGGAAGGCTGGCTGTCGGTAAATAATCAGGTTACGGAATCAGCTCCTTGCCTGCATACGCGTTTCTGCATGTCCAAAAGAGCTGCTTTGCAATCCATCTGCCGAATGTTTCCGCTGTTCCAGGTCGCTTCTCCAAAGTCCGTTCGCATTTCATTCACAGTTTCTCTATAATGCGAATAGATGGAGAAAGAAATAGTCAGGGGAAACCATGGGTGCATCAAGAATGGTTAAGGGCAAGATGCAGGCGATCGGCGCAAAGGTTTTGATTGCTGCATTCGTTGCAGTGCTGGCGCTAACGTGCGCTGCAGGAATCGGGTCAGCTTGGGCGGATTCCGGTACGCCGTTAACTACTGCTGCAAATGCGACTGCGGGTAAAACGGGCCCGATTGCAGACGGTGATTACGCTATTCAGTCTGCGCTCAATAGGGGCAAGGTTGCGGATGTTGCGGGCAACTCCAAGTCTGAGTATGCGAACGTCCAGATATACGATTGGAACAGGACGACCGCGCAACGTTGGCATTTCACCTACAATGCGGCAGGCGGCTACTACACGATTACGTGCAAAAACTCGAACAAGGCTCTCACAGCCTCTGCCAACCGCAGCGGTGCGAATGTGTACATGAGGGACAATCGGAATTGGACATCGCAGCGTTGGATTGTGGAAAAGAATGGCGGCTTCTACATCGTACGATCTGCCATGAACAAGAACCTCGTGCTCGACGTTTCGGGTGCCAGCACACGAAACGGAGCAAATATCCAGGTTTACAAGTCGAATAACACTAAGGCCCAGAGGTTTGCGATAGCTTCGTTCGATGTCCCGGCTTCGACTGCGAATATCGAAACAGGTGCATATACCATCACTGCAGCATGTTCGGGCAAAGTCCTCGATGTGTCAGGCGCCTCGCGATCGAATGGCGGAAACGTCCAGCAGTATGCATTTAACGGGACCTATGCGCAGCGATTCTGGATCGAGCCGGCTGGCAAGGGCTACTACCGCATTTTCAATATCGGATCGGGTCTTGCGCTCGATGTATCGGGGGCGAGCATGGCAAATGGGGCCAATGTGCAGCAGTACGGCTGGAACGGCACGGCGGCGCAGCTGTGGTCTATTTCGAAGAACACAGATGGTACCTATACCTTTACGAGCGTATGCAGCGGCAAGGTCCTCGACGTGGCGGGGGCGAGCTCCAAATCGGGTGCCAATATATGGCAATACACCTCGAACGGCACAGCAGCGCAGCGATTCAAGCTTTCGAAAACCAACCTGCTTTCTCCCGGCGTCGTAGTCTTGACAGGCGCTTTCTCGACTGGACGCGTTATCGATATCCCCGGCGCGAGCCGTTCTGCGGGAGTGCAGCTTCAGATGTACAGCGCCAATGGCACCCAGGCGCAGAAGTATGTTGTGGCCGATGAGGGAGATGGCGCTTATACGCTGCAATCGTGCGCATCCGGCCTCTACGTAGGTTCCAACGGCAAGGGAGCCATAGTTCAACAGAAGGCAAAATACCTGTGGGGCGTGAGTTATGCGACCAGCGGTTCGCGCAGAGGCATCATGTTCACGTCGTCCGATGGTAAGACCGCTATAGCGGCGACGGGAGGCGGTCAAGGCGCGAAGCTGCGTACCGAGGCTCCGGCTAACAAGTCGACTCATATGTTCCTGCCATCGTCGTCGCAGATCATAAGCGAGGGCTACTACCTCATCCAGACTGCTCTCGGCAATCGCGTGCTTGACATCTCGGGCGGCAGCTCGCAGGTGGGCGCCAATGTGCAAATCTACCAGCCCAACAAGACCGCTGCCCAGGTGTTCTACATCGCGAACGCAGGCGGCGGGTACTACACCATAACCAACGCGGGTTCGAAGAAGGCAGTCGCCGTAGAAAACGGTTCTACGAAGAGCGGTGCCAACGTCAAGCAGCTTGCAGCGGGGAAGGATGCGAGCAAGCTATGGCTGCCCACGCTTATGTCCGACGGGTCGCTGACCTTCAAGAACAAGGCATCCGGCAACCTGCTCACGGTCGCGAACAACACGAACGCCAACAGCTCTAATGTGGCGTCGGTCGCGTCAAACGGCAAGGCTGGCCAGCGCTGGTACCTCACGGCAACTTCTGAGCCCTCCAACCTCTCGTCGGTCGCCCAGCGCGCGCTTTCCAAGATCAGCTGGAAGTCGAGCGATACGAGTTACATGGTGGCTGTCGATCTGACCAACCATTACGTGATGATCTTCAGGGGCTCGTCCGGCTCATGGAAGTTCGATAGGGGATTCCAGTGCACAAACGGCGCGGCACATTCCCCGACGGTGACAGGCGACTTCTCAATTGGCGCAAAGGGCTACTCGTTCAGCGGATCCTCGTACACGTGTTACTACTACACGCAGTTCTACGCTGATTACCTGTTCCATTCGGTTTTGTATTACTTGAATTCCAACACGATCAAAGAGGGGCGTTTGGGCATGTACCTGTCCGCTGGCTGCATCCGTTTGGCCATCGAGAACGCTAAGTGGATCCAGGACAATGTGCCGTACGGCTCGCACGTGTATATCTACAACTAGGAATCGGTCCTAACCTGTCTCAAGATTTCTACCGTCTTGAGACGGGTAAAAAACAGGTTCAACATTGCATCCCGGTTACATGACCGGGATGCTCGCTTTCTGATGCGTTCGATTTGCGGTAAAGTTGAGTTTAGGTTCAGCGAAAGCAAGCAGGAGGCGGGACAAGTATGGATGCACAGCAAGATTTCGTGATGAAGACCATCGAGAGCAGAGACGTGCATTTCGTTCGTTTCTGGTTCACCGATGTGCTGGGGTGCATGAAGTCCTTTGCAGTAAGCCCGAGCGAGCTCGAGAGCGCTTTCGAGGAGGGAATGGGCTTTGATGGCAGCTGCGTGGCAGGGTTT